>NZ_JACJSP010000025.1 GCF_014698235.1 Limnothrix sp. FACHB-406
GCTACTAGATAAATTGCGATATTTGCAAGTTGTACTCGGTCGCTATGGCTCAATCAGTCATTGGAGCTATGATTTACTGCCAGAAACTCTTGTTGCCTAGAATATGAAGTTTTGTGTTTAGATTCAACACTTCTGGCACGAGCCATGAGCGATCGACCCGAAATCCAGCAGGGCATCATTGCTAACGATCAAGCCCAGATCGAGATCGGCAAGGTTGACCAGACGATGGGCGATCGCATCGAGCAGAACCACAGTGGTTCGGGCGATAACGTTGCGCGTGATAAGCACGTCCATGTCTACCAGTCAGCCCCACCGCCGAAACCGACTGGGGATGGGCCGCCGACGAATTTGCAGGATCGGGGGGTGGCGCGCGATCGCTTCTTTGGACGTGACGATGTGTTGGCAGAGTTGCACCAGTTGCTCCAAACGGGTGATCACCGGGTGGCAATCGCCAGTGTGGATGGCATGGGCGGCGTGGGCAAGAGTGAGCTGGCGGTGCAATATGCGCGGCAACATTTGCACGAAACCTATCGCGGCGGGGTGGTGTGGCTGGCGGGGGAACGGGCGGGGGTTGAGCTGTTGAACTTTGCCCGATCGCGCTTTTTCCCGACGGTTGATCTCGCGGAGTTCGGCGATTTGCCGGAGCAGTTAGACCATTGCTTGGCCCATTGGCCGGCCCAGGAAGTGCCGCCGGAATCGGTGCTGTTGATTTTTGATGATGTGACGGACTATCGCACCCAAGTTGAGGCAATTTTGCCAAGCGATTCGCGATTTCGGGTGCTGATCACGACGCGGGCGAAGTTTCAGGGGGTTGAGCGGCTGGAGTTGCAGGTGCTGACCCCAGAGGCGGCGCTCCAGTTGCTCGAAAGCATTGTGGGAAGGGAGCGGATCGCGGCGGAACCCAAGACGGCGGCGGCGCTGTGCGAATGGCTGGGCTATTTGCCGTTGGGGATTGAGTTGGTGGGCTACTACCTGAAGCGCAAGGCGGATCTGTCGCTGGCCACCATGCAAGAACGGCTGGCGGCGAAACGGTTGCAGGCCCCGGCGATCGCCCCCAAAGATCGAGATTTTCCCGAGGGAATGACGGCGCGGCGCGGGGTGGCGGCGGCCTTTGAGTTGAGCTGGCAAGCGTTGGACTCGGAGGCGCAACGGCTGGCGGTGTTGTTGGGTTGTTTTGGGCCGGCTCCGGTGTTGTGGGAGTGGGTGCAGGGTTGTTTGCCTAACGACGATGAGGAAGAACTCGAAGAGGCGCGAGATCAGTTGGTGAAGCTGAGTTTGGTGAAAGCCGAGGATGGGCAATCTGCTTTGCATCCGCTGATTCGGGAGTTCTTTGCAGCCAAACGGGCGGACTGGCCCGAGGGCGGGGCGCTGCAACAGGCATTTTTGGGGCAAATGGTGAGCGTGGCGCAAACAGTTCCCTATCCGGTGACGCTGGCTGACTTGGCGCGTACCCGCCCCGCCTGGCAACACTTGGAAACGGCAGCGGCGGCCAGTGGCGAGATTAATGATGAAGATTGCATTTGGGCCTTCACCGCACTGGCACGGCTGGCTGAGGGGCAAGGTCTCTGGGACGAAGCCGAACAGCACTACAGCGACTGCTTGAGCACCACCGAACGCCGCTTCGGCCCCGACCATCCTACCACCGCCACCAGCCTCAACGACTTGGCAGGACTCTACTATTCCCAGGGACGATACGAGGCAGCGGAACCCCTCTTTCGGCGATCGCTGGAAATCCGTGAGCAAGTGCTGGGAGTCGACCATCCCGACACCGCCCAAAGCCTCAATAGCTTGGCAAACCTCTACCAATCCCAGGGACGGTACGAGGCAGCGGAACCCCTCTACCGGCGATCGCTGGAAATCCGTGAGCAAGTGCTGGGAGTCGACCATCCCGACACCGCCATCAGCCTCAATAGCTTGGCACACCTCTACAAATCCCAGGGACAGTACAAGGCAGCGGAACTCCTATACCGGGGATCGCTGGAAATCCATAAGCAAGTACTGGGAACTGACCATCCCGACACCGCCACCATCCTCAACAACTTGGCAGGACTCTACCAATCCCAAGGACGGTACGAGGCGGCGGAACACCTCTACCGGCTATCACTGGAAATCCGTGAGCAAGTGCTGGGAGCCGACCATCTCGACACCGCCACCAGCCTCAACAACTTGGCAAACCTCTGCTTATACCAGGGATGGTACGAGGAAGCGGAACCCCTCTTGCGGCGATCACTGGAAATCCGGGAGCGAGTGCTGGGAGCCGACCATCCCTCCACCGCCACCATCCTCAACAACTTGGCAGGACTCTACGAATCCCAGGGACGGTACGAGGCAGCGGAACCTCTCTACCGGCTATCACTGGAAATCAAAGAGCGAGTGCTGGGAGCCGACCATCCCGACACCGCCATCAGCCTCAACAACTTGGCACACCTCTACCAATCCCAGGGACGGTACGAGGCAGCGGAACCCCTCTACCGGCGTTGCTTGGAGATTTTTCTAGAGAAACTCGGTCAAGACCATCCCAACACCCAAACCGTTCAAGAAAATTTCCGCATCTTCGTGCAAACCGTCATCGAAGCTGATCGCGCCGCCGAACTCTCCGACCACCCCCTCACCCAATCCATCCTGCAACAACTCACCACCCCACCCAAAACCCCGTAGGGGCGGGGTCTCCCCGCCCAGCCCCCACGACCATCCACCGCCCAGCCCCCACGACCATCCACCGCCCAGCCCCCACGACCATCCAAACGCAAAATTTTGATAATATGTGAAGCATTGTAAATGGTTGCATAACCATGGGATATAACCCCGAAATTCACCACAGGCGATCGATCCGTTTACGGAACTATGATTACGCCACACCGGGGATGTATTTCTTGACCCTTTGTACCCAACATCGCGAACCCTGGTTGGGCAAAATTATTGATGGCAAATTTGACCCCACAGAAGATGGAGAAATTGCGATCGCGGCTTGGCAATCCTTACCCCAACGATTTCCAAATATTCGATTGGATGGATTTGTGGCGATGCCTAATCATGTTCACGGCATCCTGGAAATTGTGAATGAATCGCCAGGGGCTGGGCGGGAAATGGTCGTGGGGGCTGGGCGGGGAGACCCCGCCCCTACGATTGGGGTGGGGAATGTGGTGGCGTATTTTAAATATCAGACGACGAAAACGATTAATCAAAAATCGGGTCAGGCTGGCAGACGAATTTGGCAGCGAAATTATTGGGAAAGAGTGGTGCGTCACGATCGGGAATTAACCAATTTTCGCAATTACATTGTCACCAATCCTCAACGCTGGGACTGCGATCGCCTCAATCCGCGCACCCAATGCCGCCACAATCAATAATTTTTGCCCTCAGTAATGTCAGATTCTTGATCGTGAATCCAGACACCCCGGCGATTGTTTTATAGACACCTCAGCGTACTTAAACATTCTCGAATCTGTAGGGGCGCATCGCCATACGCCCTCCGATACGCGAGATCTCCGCAAACCAATTCGTATTAAGCGATCGACCCGGTTGGAGGGCGTACAGCGGTACGCCCCGACCCGACCCCGCCCCATTGCCGCCGACAACCAACCCGCGATCCCGAGGGGCGATCGCGCCGCCGACCTCTCCGATCGCCCCAATCACCCCGCCGCTCCAAATTAAGCCAGGGTTAATCAACCGTTTGCGAGCTACGATCGCCCTAAGGACAGATCCACCCCCAGCGATCGAGCGAGGAAAAGCCATGGGTAGTTACCGGCAAACGGCGATCGGGATTTTTGGAATCGGCATGGCCCTCATGGCCAGCCCCGTCCATGCCGAACCGGCGATCGTTCCCGCCAACGACGGCCTGGGCACTACCGTTCAACAACAGGGCAACCAATACAACATCGGCGGCGGAACCCGATCGGGCGATAACCTGTTCCATAGCTTTCAGCGGCTGGGCCTCAGTCCCCAGGAAATTGCCAATTTTTTGGCCACACCAGACTTGCGGGCGATCGTTGGGCGCGTCACTGGGGGTGAGCCGTCCGTGATTGAAGGGCTGATTCGGATCTCCGGCGGCCAGCCCAATTTATATCTAATGAATCCTGCGGGGATCCTGTTTGGGGCTGGGACCCGGTTGGATGTGCCCGCCTCGTTTATGGCCACCACCGCCGATCGGCTGGGTTTCAGCGATGGCGGTTGGTTTTCTGCCCAAGGCCCCGTGGACTTTCGCGGCTTGAGCGGTTCCCTGCAATGGCTGGATTTTGTGAGCGATCGCCCGGGTCATCTGTTGAGCTGGGGTTCCTTGGCCGTGGGCGAAGGACAAAATCTGTGGCTGTTGGGCGGTGGTTCCGTGGTGTCCACGGGCCGGCTGCAAGCGCCCGGGGGCAACGTGACCGTGGCCGCCATTCCCGGCACGAATCGGGTCAGAATCGCGCCCGATGGATCCACCTTGACCTTGGAAGTGGCCTTGCCGGAACCGGGGGCGATCGGGGGGCGATCGCTGGCGGAATTGTTGGCCGGTAGCCCCACCGCCGCCGCATCCCAGTTGGTGATCAATCCCGATGGCTCGGTGCTGTTGCAGTCTGCCGCGTCGGGGCCCGTGGCCTTGCCCGATCGGGGTGTGGTGGTGGCCGGAAATGTGGACAGCGCCCGCTCCACCGGCCCCGGCGGCAGCATCACGATCGGGGGCGATCGGGTGGGTCTGGTGGGGGCTAACTTGGAAGCCAGCGGCCCTCAGGGGGGCGGTCGGGTGCAAATTGGCGGCAGCGAACGGGGCAGCGGTAATCTGTTCAGCGCTTGGGCCACTTGGGTCGATCGGGCCAGCCAAATTCAGGCCAATGCCACCGATCGAGGGGCCGGTGGTCAGGTGATTGTCTGGGCCGATGGTTTGACTTGGTATAGCGGGGCGATCGCGGCCCGGGGCGGCCCCAACGGTGGCCCGGGTGGTTTTGTGGAGCTGTCGGCCAAGGGGGAACTGGCCGTGCGGGGAACGGTGGATCTGACGGCTCCCTTGGGTTCCTTGGGCACGCTGCTGCTGGATCCCCAGGATATTCGGATTGTGCCTGGTGTCCTGGGCAGTGATGATTCACAACTGAGTAGTAATGTGCCCTTTGGCCAGCCAGAAAGTCAGATTCTGCGCACTGATCAAGGCTTTTTTACGGGGCCGCCCGCTCCCGTGGACTTCACAATCAGTGAGGGGCGCTTAGAACTGTTGTTGAGCACCGCTAACCTGATCCTGGAAGCGGAGCGGGATATTGTGCTGGAAAATTTGCTTGACGATCGCCTCAGTCTGCGGATGGCCAATGGTGGGTCGGTGCGGTTCACGGCGGGGCGCGATGTGCGGTTTTTGGATTCCGCCGATGTATTGAGCACCTTGGGCGCACCAATCACCATTCAAGCGGGCGAAGCGATCTCGATCGGGGGACTGGAAACCCAGGGCGGGGCGATCGACCTCTCGGCCGGCTCCAGCATCACCACCGGCTCCTTACGCACCACCGGTAACGAAGGTGGCCCGATCACCCTCAATAGCAGCAGCGGCTCCATCACCACGGGTGACATGAACACCATCGGCGGGGCGATTAACCTGTCTGCGCCGGGTAACCTGACCACGGGCGCAATCTCCAGCCAGGGCCCGATCGGGGGGCAAGTGACATTGCGCACCTCGGGCGGGGCGATCGCCACCGGAGCCATCACCAGTAGCGGCAGTCAGTCCGGCGGAGCGGTCACGCTCAATGGCAGCACGGGGGTGACGGTGGGGGGCAATCTCCAGGCGATCGGCAACAATGGCAGCGGCGGCGGCGTGACGATCGACAGCAGCGGCCCGATCGCCCTCAGTGGCGACCTGTCCACCAGTGCTCCGGTGATTGGCGTGGCCGGTAATGTGGCAATCGCCAGCAGCAACAACAGCGCCGCGATCGCTGGTCTAATCACAGCCGCAGGCAACGGCGGCGGCAACATCACCCTCACGGCCCAACGGGCCCTCAGCTTTGGCAGCCTCAGCACCCAGGGACAAAACGCCGCCGGTAGCATCACGCTGATCAGCGCCACGGATCAGATCAGTGGGGGCAACCTGAACGCCAGCGGCAACAGCCAAGGCGGCAATCTTCAGGCCCGCGCCAGCACCGGCATCAGTTTGGGAACCCTGAATCTCAGCGCCATTGGAGGCAACGGCGGCAACGCCAACCTCACCCTCACGGGCCCGGGCGATGTGCAAATCACTAGCCTGAACGCCCAAGGGGGGAGCGATGGTCGGGGTGGCAGCGTGGACATTGTGAGCACGCGCTTTTTCCGGGCCCTGGGGGCCTTCATTGATCGATCGGGTGTTTTGACCAGCATCGCCACGGGCGGCAGCCAGGGAGGGAATGCCGTCCGCATCACCCATGGTGGCGGTTCCCAAACGCCCGTTGTGCCTTTGGTGGTGGGCGAAACGCCCAGCAGCGGCGGCAATGGTTTGGCCGGTGGCGTATCCACCGGCAGCAGCACCATCAGCACCGGTTCCTTTCCGGGCCCCTTCACCCAGGGCAATATCGAATTCATCACCACGGGCGAGCCAGTTCCCACCCCCACGCCCACACCGACTCCTTCTCCGAGTCCCACCCCTAGCCCCACGCCGACCCCTTCTCCGAGTCCCACGCCAACGCCTTCTCCGAGTCCCACGCCAACTCCTTCTCCGAGTCCCACGCCGACTCCTTCTCCGAGTCCCACGCCGACTCCTTCTCCCAGTCCCACACCGACACCCGTTGTGGAGCCAGAAGCGGAGGGCGATCGCCCTGACCCGGAAGCGGGGCGCATCGTGCAGCAACGGCCCATGGGCAACGGGGGGCGATCGGGGGACAATCTGGCGGCCATTGAACAGGTGGCCCGTCGGCAAATTATTGACCACCTGAAAGGCGGCGCTTCGGATCGGGCGGCGGTGGAAATCGATCGACTCTATACCACCCTCACCAACGGCCATCTGGGTCGGGCCCTGAGCAACGATGTGCAGAGTTTTCCCGACCTTCAGGGCACGTTGCGCCGTTTAGAGTCAAAAACGGGACTGAAACCGGCGATTTTGTATACCTTCGCTCGCCCTGAGCAGTTGGATGTAATTTTGGTGATTCCCGACGCACCACCGATCTATCGCGTGGTGCGCGAGGCCCCGCGCGATCGGGTTTTGAAGGCGGTGAATGATTTGCGAGCCGCCATCACCACCCCCGTTGCCCGCATCAGCAACACCTACCGCCCCCCGGCCGAGCAGCTATACCGCTGGATTGTGGGACCCGTGGCCGAAGAGTTGGTGCGCCATCAGGTGGACACGATCGCCTTTTCGATGGATCGCGGAATGCGATCGCTGCCCGTGTCCGTGTTGCACGATGGCCAGCAGTTTTTGATTGAGAAATACAGCGTTGGGTTAATTCCCAGCATCAACCTGACTGATACGCAGTTTGAACCCATTCGATCGGCCCCGGTGCTCAGTTTTGGGGCCTCGGAGTTCACGGATTTGCCGCCGTTGCCCGCCGTGCCGGTGGAACTGGCCACGATCCAACGGCTGATTCCCCGGGATAAAACCTTTCTGAATGAAGAGTTCAACTTAGAAAACCTGAAACGTCAGCGGCGATCGAACCCGTTCCCGATTTTGCATTTGGCCACCCACGCGGATTTTCGGCCCGGCTCTCCCCAAGATTCCTTTGTGCGGTTATGGGATCGACGGTTAGCCGTCAGTGATTTGCGCTACTTGGGGTTGGGCAGTCCGCCCGTGGAATTGTTGGTGCTGAGCGCTTGTCGCACGGCGATCGGGGATGAGTCGGCGGAGTTGGGATTTGCGGGCTTTGCGGTGGATGCGGGGGTGAAATCCGTGGTGGCCAGCCTCTGGTATGTGAGTGACGAGGGAACCTTGGGGCTGATGGCGGGGTTCTATGATGCCCTGCGATCGGCTCCCATCAAAGCGGAAGCCCTGCGCCGGGCCCAAATTGCCATGTTGCGGGGGCAAACCCGGGCCGAAGATGGGCGCTTGGTGTTTCCCGGTGGCGTTGTCGATTTGCCGCCGGAGTCGAGCAAGTTAGCAACTTTTTCCCTAGCTCACCCCTACTATTGGGCCAGCTTCACCACGATTGGCAGTCCTTGGTAATTTGCGGCCGTGTCATCGATTTCAAATCGATCTCGAATCGATCTCCAGACGGGTCGATCGATTCCCCGGGCGATCGCGTTGCCCTTGGCGGCCACCAGTCCCAGCCCGCTATCCTGGCGAGAGGATTGGCCTGCGGATCAGCTAATCGTGGTGCATCTGTTGCTGTTTGGGTTCGTGTTGTAGTCGGTGTTTTGAGCTTTGCTTTGGTTTCAGTTTGGTTTTTTGTTTGATTGCTTTTGTTTGATTGCTTTCGTTTGATTGCTTTCGTTTGATTTTTGCTTTTGAGCCTGTCCTTGCCCGTCGCTGCTGTTCTCCCATGACCGACTCTTCCACTTCGGACTCGCAACCCACCCCCGCTCAAAATTTCTGGGGCCGCCATCGCTCAAAACTGCTGGCCCTGGGCCTGTTGGGGGCGATCGCCCTGGGATCCTTGCCGGGTTATGTGGCGGGCGGGGCCTGGCGCTGGCAACGGGCCGGCAACCCCAGCCAACTGAAAACCCTACGGCAATTACCCAAACAGGGTTTAGCCATTCCCGGTTGGCAAACCCAACCCATCAGCCAGCGCAGTTTGGGCGGTGAACAGTGGCTTTGGCAGCCGATCGAGCGAGTGCGGCCCCCAGGCCCGGGCGCAACCCCCAACGCCGCAGCCCAACGCGATCGCGCCGTGTTGTTGCTGATGCCCATGAAGCGTGGGCGCGATCGACCCCAAGTGGAATGGACCGCTCTCGATTCCGGCAACTGGCTGGGCGACGGCCTGCAAACAGACTCAGAACAGACCTTGACCCTGGCCCCGGCGGGCCTGCCGCCCTTTCGGGCCCGGCTGGTGCGGCTTTGGACTAGTCAGCACCAAACCTATTTCCTGCTGTCCTGGTATGCCTGGCCCCAAGGGGGCGACCCGGCCCCCAGCCAATGGTTTTGGCGTGATCAACTGGCCCAATGGCAACAGGGCCACACCCCTTGGGTAGCGGTCAGTTTGCTGTTGCCTACGGATAAGCCCTTGGATGAGTGGGATCAAAACTATCAAGCCCGCTTAACCGACCTGGCGCAACAGGTGCAGCAAGTTCTGCTGACAGGGCCGCTGAAACCCGTCCCCCCCAAGGTCGATCGCTAGCGCCGATCGCGAATTGCTGCATGGCTCAATCGGGATGGCATTGCTGCCCTTTGCCCCTGATTGAATTCTGCTGACTGGATACTTTGGATGCCGCTGATTCTGCCGTTGCTGCCCTTTTCTGCCCTATGGCCCGTTCCTCCCTGCCCGCCTTGACCTTGGCCCTCAGCCGTTGTTTACCGATCGTCCTGCTCAGTAGTCAGGCGATCGCCGTCTTGGCCCAAACGCCTCGCCAGGGAGCGAATGGCTCAGGTTTAGATCAGCCCGTCAATCAGCCCGATCGCGATTCCGATCCGTCCGCCGCCGCATCCACCGCTGAAGTCGTGTTTCCGGACATTCCCCGATCGGGCCCCGATCGCCCCCAACTCCAACCCATCCAAGCGGCCCCCCAGCCCAACCGGCCGCCAGCCACCCCAACAACCCCAGCCCAACCGGCCCCGACTCAACCCTCTGGCCCCAACGCCGCCCCAGTGCCACTTGTGCAACCGGGACAACCGGGACAACCGGGACAACCGGGGCAACCGGGGCAACCCATTCCCGACTGGCCCGAATCCCTCACCGCACCGCCCCCGGAATGGCGGGTCTATCGCCTCTCGTCCTACGACACGATCGCCATTCAGGTGCAAGGTTTCCCCGAACTCAACACCTCCACAATCGTCAATGTTCAGGGGCAAATTTCCGTCCCCCTACTGGGAATCGTCAACGCAGAAGGGCTAACCACCGCCGAACTGCAAAAGTTTCTACAGCAGGGTTACGAACGCTATCTTGTTAACCCGATCGTCACCGTCGGCGTGCTCACCCCCGTGAATCCTGACATTGTGGTCACTGGCGAAGTGGTCAAACCTGGGTTCTATCGAGTCAGCCCCTTTGATACGGTTGTGACCGCCCTGGTGGCCTCCGGCGGAGCCACCGACTGGGCTGATTTACGGGCCATCAAAGTTCGCCGCCAACTGCCCGACGGCTCCACGATCGAGAAAAACGTGAACCTGCTCTCCCTGCTCGTGGAAGGGGCCCCGGAACCACGGATTTATCTGCAAGATGGCGATGCGATCGTGGTGCCTCGGCGCGAATCCGGCATTGATCCGGGCTATGACGCAGACCTGATGGCCCGCAGCAACGTAGCCCGCGCCGCCATTCGGATTCGGATGGTGAACTATGCCGGTCGCGGTGGCCTGGTCACCCTCACCCTGCCCAACGGCAGTACCTTCATTGATGCGCTCAATGGCGTGTCATTGGATACCGCCCGGCTCCGGCGAATTGCCCTCATTCGTTTTGATCCAGAACAGGGCAAACCAGTCACCCGAATTCTGGATGGCAAAGCTGCGTTTATGGGCGATCCAGCCAATAATCCTCCCCTGCGCGATAACGACGTGGTAGTTGTGAACCGCAACCTCATCGCTCGCGTTACCTATGCCTTGAACACCGTGACCCAGCCGTTCCGAGATGTGTTGGGTTTCCTGCTCTTTTTCCAACAGTTGGATGAGGCGGCCACGTCCTTGTTTGGCCCCGGTGGCACGTTTGGAGGACCAGCAGAAACGCAAGAAGAAGGCAGCAGTAGCAATAATAATTAGGGAATGATCGGAGATACAGCCCTTACCTCAATTACTAAGCATAGTCGCCCGTAGGGTGGGCACTGCCCACCAAACCGTTGCTTTATGGCATCTGCAATATGGCGTGCCAATAATTCTAGGTAAAGGCTGTAGTGCCGTAATTGAGTAGTAATGAGTTAGGGAAAATCTTGCAATGTGAGTGATCGTTTACCACAAGTCATCATCTCACAGAGAGTAACTAGCGTTTTAAGCAACAGCGGCAACTCAATTCAGAATAAATTTCTGAAAAATTGGCATGATTTTGGATAAGAATGCAGGCAAGCGATCGAGTGGATATTCCGGCTCGATCGCCCGCCTATTGGTTAGCAATGGTTGAAAAAAACAAGGCAAAACAGTGAGGCAGATCGTGGCAATAATGATGGCAATTATTGATAGTTCACAATCCGAGCAAAGCCGATCGGGTCAAGGCTAGCGCCACCAACCAACACACCGTTAATTTCCGGTTGGGCCATAATTTCATCAATCAACTCGGGCTTGACAGAACCGCCGTATTGAATCGGCAAGTCTTCACCATTGAGTTGATCGCGAATCCAGCCAATCACTCGGTTGGCTTCTTTGGATTCGCAGGTGTCCCCGGTACCGATCGCCCAAATGGGTTCATAGGCAATCACCAGATTGCTGAGGTTCACGCCCACCAACCCCGCCTTCAATTGTTGGGCAATGTGGGTTTGGGTTTCGCCTGCGTCGCGCTGTTGTTTGGTTTCGCCCACACACAAAATCGGGGTTAAGCCGGCCGCTTGGGCCGCCTTCAATCGGCGGTTGACGGTTTCGTCGGTTTCACCAAAATATTGCCGCCGTTCGCTGTGGCCCACCACCACGTAGCGAACACCCAGTTCGGTCAGCATTTCAGCCGAAATTTCGCCGGTATAGGCTCCGTTGGCTTCCCAATGGACGTTTTGCGCGCCGATGCGAATGCGGCTGCCGTGAAGAGCATTGGACAGCACGCTGAGATCCGTGAAGGGAACGCACAGCACAATTTCGCGATCGTCCGGGGTTTCGGCGATTTGCTCAACGAAGGGCTTCAAAAACTCCAGGGTTTCGGCCTGGGTTTTATACATTTTCCAGTTGCCTGCAATGACGGTCTTAGCCAAGGTTCGGGGTTGCCTATTGCGCTAGAAATTTCCTCCTAGAACCTTATCGGGTCGGGCGATCGCGGTCAATTCAGAAGCGAAGGCCAACTGTCATCGATTGCTGGAACCGTTACGGGGCGGACTGGGGCGCGGGCTGGGTCGGTTGCCAGTGGGGGCGGTGGGGTTGGGTGGGGTCGATCGCGCCGGTTCCATGCGTTGTAGGTAAGGGCCAGGATTTTGCGCCACCCAGCCCACGGAGGAGTTATAGCGAACTTCAAACCACAGGCCACGGCTGCGACCGTTGGCGGGGCGGCTGGGAATCGTACCCAGGCGAGTGCCCGCGTTGACCCGTTGCCCGCGCTGGACGGAGGTGGCTCCCAGGTTGGCGTAGCGAGTTTGGCGGCCGCCCTGGTGATTGATCACCACCAGTTGTCCTGGATAGCCAGAGTTGGGGCCCACAAAGGCGACGGTTCCGGGCCCAACGGCCAAGACAACGGCGCTGGGTCGGGCTTCAAGGGTGATGTAACTGTTAAAGACGGCGGCTCCGGCGGGCCCCACTTGCCAACCAAAGTCCGTCAGGGGACGGCTAATTTCCGACAGGGGATAGCGCAGCAGGTCGTTGTCGGGGTCGCTGGCGCTGGGGGGCGCGCCGACTCCAGGGTCGATCGGGGACCAAAGCACGCCGGGCACAAAGACCGATCGCCCCGGTTGGGCCTGGCAACCATTGACCGTAAACAGAGAGTCGGCCCGAACGCGGTATTGCTGGGCGATCGACTGCCAATTGTCGCCCGGTTGGGTTTCCACCCGAATTCCGTTAATGGGAGCAATCAAAATTTCCGTGCCGGGTTTGGGCAGTTGGCCGCCCCGCAGGTTGGGATTCAGGGCCAGCAGGGTGCTGGGCAACAGGTTATAGCGACTGGCAAGACTTTCGACGGTTTCTCCGGCGGCCAACCGATGGCGAACCAGTCGATCGAGCACCGCCGGGCCACAGGGGTTGCTGTTTGGCTCGGGGGTGGGGGGTTCGGCGGCTTGGGCATTGGCATGGGTAACGGGCATCAGGACGGGCCCCAAGGCGATCGCCCCCCAAAGCAACCAGCGCCAAGGGCCCGATCGCCTACCCGTTTCCTGGTTCCGGGTCTGGCCCAGCCCACCACCGACCAACGCAAATATCTCAGATACAATGAGGCCCATCTCGCCACCCAATGCCCAAAGCGGATACATCTTCCACGGTACGCATTCCACCATACGCATTCCAACAGGCTTCAGCAGCAATGACGGTGCAATCCGGCCCCGATGCTTCCGGCTTTCCCTTGGCGGATGAAGCTCGTGAAGAAGGTTTTGATCATTACCGCGATGATTACGATGCCGATTCCCGCGACGTGCCATTGTGGCCCACGCGCCGGATGCCCCGTTCCCCCGCCAGCCGATCGCCCCAAGACTTCACATCGGTGCTGCGGGAAATAGACCCCAGCGCCGGACAACCCGACCTTGCACCACAGCCCGACCTAATCGATTGCGTTGAGTTTTTGCGGAGTTTGCACCGCCCGATCGATCCAGCCGTGGCCGCCTTACCCCCCCTAGACACCGCGCCTTCGGAGCGCCAGGCGATCGAGTGGGAATACAAAATTGTGCGCGCCAAGCGTCCCCTCTTTGCCAATCCTGTCACCTTTGCCCAACTTTGTCGCGAAGAAGCCCTGGCCGGTTGGATTTTGTTGGAAAAGTTTGATGATCGCCGGGTACGATTTCGCCGACCGCTGCACTTGCGCGACGAACTGGATCGATCGGCTCTGCCCTTTGATCCCTATCGCACCCAATACCAAGGGCCCGGCTTCCGCAATTGGGGTTGGGGAATTGCCGCCCTGCTCGCGGCGGTCACCATTCCGGCCTATGCGGGCTATGCCTGGGTTTCGGTGCAACTGTTGGGCCCTTGGCGCGATGATTTGCCCCGTCCGGCCCAGCGGGTGGCTCCGGCTCCACCCCTGAATCCTCCCGCCGAGTCAGTGCTTGACATCCTCCCCGCCCCAAGGAACGAAGATTCCTAGACCTCGCGATCTAGGTTTCTGCTTTATTGCACCTGCCTCCACTCTCAAGGAGTTTTCCGGTCTTACGGTTGCTCCACAGACTGACACCGCTAGCCCAGCGGCCTGTCAAATTCTAGCAGGCCCTAAAGGGCGGGGTTTTAGACCCCGTGTTAAGACAATAAATGCACAAATGCAAATGCACATCTGCCACTTGAAATTTACTTGAGAGTATTTTGACGAGACTTGAGTTCATAGTCGATGGGCCACCCGTATCTCAACAAACCCGTAGGCGGGAGCGTCTTAGAGCCTGGAAAACGACAGTACGACAAGAAGCAGAGAAATATTGGCCCCCAGGACAAAAAGCAGCGATCGGTCTAATCATGCTGCAAATAACCTATTTCTATGATTCTGTGGCTATGGATGTGGACAATATTGTCAAGCCAATTCAAGATGCCATAATTGGATTAGCCTACATTGATGATGATCAAGTCACTGATGTTCTTGTCAGAAAACGAAATCTGTCAGGCAACTTTAAAATTGAAAATATGACCTCAACCTTGGCAGAAGGCTTTCTTCGTGGCAATGAATTTTTGCATATTGTCGTCATTGATGCTCCCGATCAAGAGGTACTTATTTAATGGCAACTTCATCTGCAACTCTAGAAAGAGAGCGATTACTGCAATTGGCGGAAGAATATCGTAATCAGGGATACGAGGTTTATTTTCATCCGAGTCTTGAAGATCTGCCAAATTTTCTGAAGAATTATCGTCCTGATATGATTGCTCGGCGAGGGAATGAAGCTGTGATCATTGAAGTGAAATCACGCCGTTCTCTGAGTTCCTCTTCTAGGCAATATCTCCAAAATTTAGCTCAATCCGTGGAACAGCATCCCGGTTGGCGCTTTGAGTTAGTGATGACTAATCCAGAGGATGCCGTCTACCCGCCAGAGGCTGAAGGCTCTCTTCAAGCATCTGAAATCGAAACAAGATTGCAGATAGCAAGGCAACTTGCAACGCAACATCCAGAGTCCGCGCTCCTCTATTCCTGGTCTCTGGCGGAGGCAAGCTTAAGGCTTGTTGCAGAAAATGAAGGAGTGATTGTACAAAAACTTGATCCACACTATCTCGTCAAACAGTTGGTGACAGAGGGTGTAATTTCGCGCTCTGAGTATCAGGTACTTATGAATGCGCTTTCATTGCGCAATGTAGTTGCTCATGGCTTTAAGACCGTACAGATTACACAAGAGTCTATAGATCAGCTAATTGATATTGCCGAGCAACTGTTGAAAATTTCGCATATTCGTGCCGAATCAGACTAATTAACTCAAATGCAACAGACGATTTCAACTCAACAGCACTGCGTTAAAGGTTCTCTGTTGCCGCTGATTTTGCTCAACCAAGTTGATTGCGCCCTGCTACCCGATCGCGCCCTGGCCCGTTGGATGACCGGTTCGATCGCCGGCCTCGCGATCGCCTGGGGAGCCGGGACTGGCCCCGCGATCGCGGCGGAAACCATCACCTTTCGCTACGGCCCTTTGGGAGGAGCCTTGCCGGTCACCGATTTGGCGACTTGGGCCGATCGGGGAGAACTCTCGGATGATTTGGAAACCTATTTGATCTTGAGCCAGCAACGACCCGATCGGGTGCGCCAAATTTTGACCCAGCGGGTGACCATGCCCCCTGTGTTGCTCGATCGGGCCCTGGCCAGTTCCCAGGGAGCAATCCTGTTGGAGCAGTTGAGCCAAGTGTTGCAAGGGCCCAAGCGCACCGACAACAATCAAAATCTCCGCCGGGCCCTGATGGCCGCAGCGGAGAATGACGGTCAAATTTCCCTGTTGGAGCTACTGCAAAAGTACCCGACTCAGAATGTGGATCTGCGGGTCGATCGACTGGTGAACTTAGCGGAAACTTGGCAACAATGGCGCGATCGGGGTGGTCAGTGGCTGGAGCAGCTCAATCAATGGGGAGACCGACTGAGATCGCGCCTGTTGTTTTGAAAAAGCATCACCCTGGCGACCATGCCCAGGTCTTGCAACCCTAGCGATACAGCAGTCGATTCAGAATGCTGCGACCATTGGGCGAAAACACTTCCACCCGAATCGTGTCCGGATCCGACGGTTGCCAGCTCACCCGATAGCGATGACCGCTATTGTTCCAGGTGTAGGTGCGGCGGCTGGCATTGCCACCCACGGAAGCCCCGCTCAAAAACAATGAATCCCCGCTATTTTCATTGCGGCCGTAGTAGGTGAGCGCGTTGCCTTGGTAAGCAATGCGCACGGTCCATTCCCCATCGGAAAATGTGCCGGTGGGCAAGCTTTGGGCCAAAACCACCGACGGGGCGATCGCGCTTTCAATCACTGGAACTGCCAAACCGAGTCCAATGGCCAAGGCGATCGCCGGCAGAGACATCATCGACTGCTTCATAAGTTGGAAAACATTGGGAAACGGATCCAAAACGGCTGAGGAGCTGAGAAAAACAATCGGCAGAGATGTTACACACCCCCGCCGAGAAGATCCAACTCGATTTTTATCTACCGCTTCTGAACCCCAGAATATCGGTGGAATCCTGAGATGGAAAGGAGTTGTGACCGATCGCTCGCAATTTTTAACAGACTGTAGAACTTTGCATTGGTTAGTTACCAAAACGCGAGTTCTCTAGACCTCTTGCGCGAATCAGCGAACAGCCCTCATCCCCCAACCCCTTCTCCCAAGGAGGGCGAAGGGGAGCCAGAAATCGGGAATAACGGCGATTTCGTTGTTGGTTGCCAAGTCCCTCTCCCGACTTGGGAGAGGGATTTAGGGTGAGGGTTTTGATTGATGCAAGAGGTCTTCTGGGCCATGCCTCCGTTTCTCCAGGCCGCGCGACGCAAACATCAGGGTTTCAGAAAGAAGACGACAGACCCTAGGGCCTGTCGTTTGTTCCTGGAATCCAGCGGAAATGGTTAATTTTCGATGCCCAAATCGTCGTCACAAGGGGCTGAGGGATTGGAGAACCAACCCTAAGACAGTTGCCCGAAGTGGGTTTCAATCAGCTCGGGGATCCGATCGGGCGAGATCCGGGTGTGGCGGGTTTTGTCCGGAAGGGTCACCACCGCCGGGCCGCGACTACATTCCTTGAGACAGCCCGTGGTTTGTACCTTGACCCGATCGCTCAGTCCCCGATCGGCCAAAGCCTGGTTAATGGCCCGGCAAACGCCATCGCTGCCCCGCTTCCGACAACTGGACTTTTGACAAATCAGGATTCTGCCGACGGGGCGGTTGGCAGGGCCCGTGGTGGCGCGATCGGTTGAGCGATCGCTTGCGTGATCGGTTGGGCGCGCTGATGACCGATCGGGTGAAGGGGACTGTGCAGGCGGCGTGAAGGGGGCCCGGTGGGGCATGGGAGCCGCAGCGGGGCGCGTGGGGGGCGCTGCCGGTTGCCGAGTCCAGGGCAAATTAGCCGAACGACTGAAGGGCGATCGCCCTGCCGGTTCCATGGGTTGCACCGAAGATCCCGTGAGGGCCTTGGCCTTAAACTTCACCCACCCTTTGTAGGGATGACATTTAGCCGTGCCCGCCAGGGAAACCCAACTGCCCACATGCAAGGTGTGGCCCAGGCGCGATCGCAACGGCTTAGCCAACTTGATCTGTTCAATGCGTCCGTCGGTTTCGAGTTGAAGCGCCTTGCAGCGGCCGGCCTTGTCGGTGTGGGTGGCACAAATGCGACCGCTCAGTTGGAAAAATTGTCGTTTTTTAAAGGGATAAAAGACCGATTGCAGCCCAAGCCGAGGGGGCGTGGCGGGGTTGAAAGGATTATGCGCGTTATGCAAGGGGCGATCGAACGAAAACGGCTTCACGAAGTCCTCCAACTATCCAGAAAGATTTGCAATAAGGGAGGCTAAACAAAGGGGGTACGTCGATCGCCACCCCCGCTTCAGCCCATCAGGCTTGATTTATTGAGAAAACTATTCAATTAGAGTTTAGTGGATCTTGGCACACTTGCATCAAGGCGATTGAAAGAGTTTGCAGGAGGTTGCCTGCGCACAGTTGGATGGGTTAACGGCGAATTAACGTTTGATTAATGGGGCGATCGGTTATGGATTGCCCTTTAGCCACTCATTCCCCTCCTCTCTCGCAATGCAAATTTGCGTCGAACGTTTCACGGTCACCAAGCGATCACCCCTCACCATCAGTCGCGGCACAAACCACGGCAACACCAATCTCTGGCTGCGGATCTTTGCAGAGGGCTACGAAGGGTGGGGCGAGGCTTCCCCGGTGGTGCATGGGGCCCACGCCCAAACCACTGAGGCCTTGGCCAAGGCTCTGGAGTCGATCGGGCCGCAACTGGCCGGCTGCCACCCACTCGATCGCCAGCAAATTGCCGATCGGGTGCGCTCATTGCCCTCGGCGGCGCGGGCGGCGATCGATCTGGCCCTGTGGGATTGGGCGGGCAAGCGATCGGGATTGCCCCTCTGGCAACTGTGGGGAGGCGATCGGGAACGGATTCCGCCCATTTCCGTAACAATCGGGATTGGCTCTCCGGCGGCGGCCCGGGAGCGGGTTCAACAGTGGCGATCGGTGATTGAAACCCCTTGGCTGAAGTTGAAGCTCGGTAGCCCCGAGGGGTTGGCGGCCGATCGGGCCCTGGTGGAAGCCGTGTTGGCAGAAGCCCCAACGGCCAAAATTTTGGTGGATGCCAATGGGGGTTGGGACTTGGCCGGGGCGATCGAGATGGCCCGCTGGTTAGCCGATCGGGGCGTGGTGTATCTGGAACAGCCCTTGCCCGTGGGCCAAGAAACCCAACTCGCGGAGCTGAAGGCGCGATCGCCCCTCCCGATTTTTGTGGATGAAAGCTGTTTTGATGAGCGAGATATTCCGCAGCTTGCGCCCCACATCCACGGCATCAACATCAAGCTGATGAAATCCGGCGGTCTGACAGCGGCCACAAGGCTGGTGGCCACGGCGCGGGCCTGTGGCTTGCAAGTGATGTTTGGCTGCTATTCCGACAGTGCCTTGGCCAACACCGCTGCCTTGCAGTTGGGCCCCTGGGCCGATTACTTGGACTTGGATAGCCATCTGAATTTGATGGACGATCCCTTTGTGGGCGCGGCGATTGCGCCCGGTGGTCGATTGTTGCCCCCGATCGAGCCAGGGCTAGGGGTGCAACGGCGCGATCAACCCGCCATTGAAGAGCCTTAGGCAGAGACAGCGCCCGATCGAAGCGGTTGATCGAAGCAGTTGGCAGATCTAGGCCGTCGGGGCCGGTGAAATCAACGACACAACCACGATCGAACCCTCGCCTTGGGCCACCTCCGCTCGCAAGTTGGGGCCAAAGAAGCGCTCAATCTTGTCCCGCTTGGTCTGCCAGGTTTCAAAGGGCATTTTTGGAGATTCAAACTCCAGGATCAGCCCATAGTCTCCTTGCAAGTCCACCTCTTCCACGCTGACCAGTTTGGGCCGTTCAGGATCCGTGGGAGCCAAGCCCAAACGCTCCAGCGCCAAGGAAAGATGGGCCTCTTCACCGTAGCGATAACGGGTCACATCCTTGCGCACCTGGTTTTGGGTGGGGGTGGCCAGGCGATCGCGCAGGGCAACGACCTCCGAAGACGTGGGAGTTTTGTAGGGGGCTGGTTTCAACTCCGCAGCCTTCAGGGCCAAGCCCCCCAACAGCACCGGCACGCCGTAAAAAAAGGTGATCAGATTCAGGGTTGAGTTACCAATGACATAGGCCACTGCCGCGATCGCCGTTAAGGCTCCACCGGCATAGAGCAAAATTCGAGCAAGGGGAAGGCTGCCAAACACGATCGCGTTCCGGGTATTCATTAACTAATGTAAATTCTGAGATGGAATGGCCCATTCGTCTAGCGGACGGGACGATCCCCAACTCCGCACCGACAGGACTGGATAACCGACCCGAACCCTTTTGCCCCCAACCCTTTAGAACGCTTTCGTAAAGCTGAGGATGACTGTGCCATGGATGTGCAAGTGCTGAAAGATCAGGTGCGATCGATTGCGGCCAAACGAGATTATTTATTGTCGCTGCTCGATCGAGCCGATTTGGGCCCGATTCGGATTGACGTGAACCAGGCCTTGGAAGAGTTGGATGATTTGATTGCGGAATATGAGGAAGCCTTTCCCGGCGAGGCAATTCCCCAGGTCTAATTCCCCAAACCTGGGGGGCGCGATCAATCCGCAATCCCATCGGTAGCGGGGCCCCGCAGGAGACCCTAAAAACGTAGGGTCTTAAAAGTAAGGGGCCTTAAAAACAGTGGACTAGCAGTTCTTGGGCGGCAGATAGTCCCGATCGCATTGCCGCTTCTAGGGATTGTCCCGGCGGATGAGCTGCACACCAGTCCCCCGCCACCGCCAGGGCCCGATCGGGATCAATCCAACACCCCTCATCCAGCGGATTTCGGGCGATCGCGTAGCGCCAACGGTGTACCTGAATCCATTCGGGCTGTTGCAGGTGCAAGCCCAGATCGGCCCCGGCGCGATCGAGCAGCGCTTGCCCCACGGCCTCCAGCGTTGGCACATCCCACAGCCGCTCGGCCACCGCAGCCGAACTTTGCAACAGCAACACCGGTTGCCCCATGGCCCAGATCCCGTCGGCCTTGCTGTCTTCGCGGGCTAACCAGCGCCAATCGGTGGGAATTTGGGCCCGAATTCCCTGCCAAGCTTCCCCATTGGGCAACTGCAATTCCCGATCGGGGCCATAGGCGGCCGTGACGCTGAAGCAGGGATCGAAGGTCACTTGGCGGGCCCGCTTGGCCCAGTCGGGGGCCACCGACTCCAGCAAGTCCGCCGCCTGGGGAGCCGGAATGGCCAGCACGATCGCCCCAGCAGTCCAAAATTCCTGCTGTTGCTCCGGTTCGATCGCCGCCGGAAAATCACACTGAATTGTCCAAGGTTCTCCCGGTTTTTCTGGAGCCGTCAGGGCAATGGCCCGGTGGCCACGGGCGATCGTTAGCCCCGCTGCCAATTGTTTGGCCGCAACGCTCAAACCAGCGGGCATGGCCCAGCGTTGATCCCCCGGAATGGTTCGCAAGCCCTCGGCGGTCAGGTGATGGAGCGGTTGGGGCCAAGGTTGCAGGTCGCTGGTGTTTTGCAGTTCCTGGATCCAAGCTTCCGTTAAGGGCCCCTGAGGTTCCAGGTAGGGCACGCCTCGATCGGCCCGACTGTCCAAATGGCGACGGGTATTTAGCCGCCCACCCAAGCCCCGGGACTTTTCCAGCACCACGACCGATCGCCCGGCCGTTTGCAGTTGGCGGGCTGCCGTGAGTCCCGCCAACCCTGCGCCAATCACCGCGACAGAATGAGAGGGAGTTAAAGTCGGGGGAAGCGTTGTCATAGGGACTTGATATCGGGGCGATCGGGCCAGGAATTTTACGGAGACTTTGCGTTATTTTTGGGGCAACCCAGCAGCACGGGCTAAACGGCCAAGCCCATGGTCAGGGTTACCGGAACTTCAGACACTAAGACGAAATGCAAAGAAAATCTAAAGATTGTAGCGAGATTTAGCGCGATCTTACGTCAAGGCCATGGGCGTTTTCCCATCCCTTTGTACAATGGGGCTGACCCCAGGGCAAAGCAAATTTAGGCGTTGAGTTGCCATTCCTGCGCCCTTGTGTGACACCTTTGGGAGCGATTGGCGCTAACTCTCACCCAAGCCATAGAAACCAAGCCATAAACAGGCTATTAGCGAGCCATTCATTGGCAATTCAAACGCTATTTAAACGCTGGCAATCACGCTGGAAATGATGCGGAGTTGGGGCTGTGGACGAACTGCGAGCAGCATTGGAATTAGCAACTAATGACGAGTTGCGCGAACTGACGGAGATGCTGTTCGCGCGGAAGTTTAACCCCTTGGACTACGTTGCTACGCCCGATCCCCTGTCGGTGCAGAGCCGCGATCGGGAAGCTTGGTTGGACGCGATCGACCGCCGATTTCGCTACTTGGCCGCCGATGGGCTAACGGTGTTGCGGGGGCGGTTCCATGAGGTGACCTACCGCGATGTGTTGGTCAGGGTTTGCCAACATTTGCGATTGCCCTACGGTGAAACCTGGACGGCAACGGAGCTGGAGGCGGAAATTTTTCTGCATTTGCTCGATCGAGCCTGGAAGCGATTGCCCAAGCGCCAGCGGGCCGCCCTGACCAAGGACTTGCAACGGTCGATCGCCACGATTCCCGGTGTGGATGCCATTCCCGCAACCCTGCGGCGCGATCCGGTGCGGCTGCTGTTGGAAGGGGGCAGCGCGATCGCCCTGGATGCGGTGGTGCGGCCCCTGGTGTTGCGGCAAATTGCCCAGCAGTTTGTAACCCACATGGTGCGATATCAGTCGGCCCAGGTGGCGATCGCGGCTTCCGGCGGCGCGGCGGCGGCCCTGGAAACCCAAGTGGCGGCCAAGATGGCCCAACGGGGAATGATGATGACGGCCGCTCGCTATGGTGCTGCGCAAACGGTGTTGGCGGTGATGGGGCCCCTGATGTGGGGCTGGTTTTTTGCGGATTTGGGTTGGCGAACGATCGCCACCAACTACGGGCGGATTGTGCCAGCGGTGTTTGCCCTGGCCCAAATTCGGATGACACGCGGCGATGACGCGATCGCCTACGGATTTGCCTAGGGAGCGAGCCTAGGCCATGGGGAAGTTGGCCGCGCTGGGGCGGGTTTGGCTGTGGCCCACGCGCTCGATTGTGATTGACCCGGCCCTGTTGGGGCCTTGGGCGGGGCTTTGGTGGGGGCTGTTGGTGTTGCCCCTGAGTCCGGCCTTGGGAGCGGTGGCGATTGGGCTGGGGATCATTGCCACCTATTGGCAACGCTGGAATGCAATTCGGCGCGATCGGCTGGTTTGGGCCTGGGGGGCGATCGGCCTGGTGATGTTGCTGTCCTTGCCCGGTTCGCCCAACTTGGAACGGGCGGCGTTGGGGCTGGCGAATTTCTTACCGTTTTTTTGGGCCTTTGGGGCCTTCAGCCAACTGATCACCCATCGATCGCACCTGCGGCCCTTGGCTCAGGCGATCGTGTGGGGTTGCCTGCCCGCCGTGGGGTTGGGGTTGGGGCAACTGTTTGGGGGATGGCGCGGCCCGGTGCGCATCGTGCCGGTGATTGACTGGATTTTAGCTGCGGGCGGCAATCCGCCAGGGCGACTGTCTTCGGCGTTTGAATATGCCAACGTGACCGCCAGCTACTTTGGGGTAGCGCTGGTGCTGGCCTTGGGGTTGTTGGTGATGGATCGGGAACGGCAGCGACAAGCGCAAACCCACCGATCGACCCATGCCGCCCTCGGTTGGGGGGTGATCCTGGGCAATGGATTATCAGTGCTTTTGCTGCTGGGGGCGATCGGGCTGACAGACTCTCGCAGTGGTTGGGCCCTGGCCGCGATCGACCTGTTGGCTACGGGACTATACGTTGGTTGGTTTTGGTTGTTGGCCCTGGCGGGCGGGGCGATCGCCTTGGCGCTGGGGGCGGCCTTTGGCCCGGAACCGGCCGCCGGGCCCCTGAGGGCGATCGTCCCGAAGGCCATTTGGGGCCGGCTGAATGATGCCCTTTATCCCGATCGCCCCGAAGCGACCCTGCGCCGGAGTCAGTGGGACTTTGCTTGGAATTTGGCAGCCCAACGGCCCTGGACGGGTTGGGGTCTGGGAAACTTCACAGGACTGTATCAACAGGCCACGGGCAATTGGCTGGGCCATCCCCACAACTTGGCCCTGATGTTGGCCATGGAAACGGGCTGGCCAGCGGCTTTGGGGCTGATTTGCCTCTGTGGCTGGATCATGGCCCAGTTCACCCGGGCGATCGGTCGTTGGGGCGATCGGGACTCCCAAACCCGTTTAGCCGCTTGGGGCTTGGGATTCGCCAATCTCGCCGCTTACCATCTCTTGGATGTCACCCTGTTTGATTTGCGGGTGAATTTATTGGGCTGGGTGTTGTTAGCGGGAATGCATGGCTTGCTCAAGGCCTAGGCCGGTTGTGGCAACCATGGACTGACAGGGGCTGGGATCGGTTGCCAAAGCGGATGGCCCCGAAACCCAGCCCATTGAGCGCCTAACGCCTAAACTGCCAGTTCGTAGGGGCTTTCCAGCTTGTCCAACTGCCGCATCAGCAGGCTCAGGAACAGACCCACATCGGTCACCACGCCCACGGACTCCAGGGAGCCACGATCGGCCAGTTTCGTCACCACCGCCGGGTTGATGTCCACGCAAACCAGCTTCACACCCGCTGGGGTCATGTTGCCCACCCCGATCGAGTGGAGCATGGAAGACAGCATGATGATGGTGTCTGCCCCTTCCAGTAGTTGGGCGTAGGCTTGCTGGGCTTCCACCATGTCCGTCACCGTATCCGGCAAGGGGCCATCATCGCGGATTGATCCCGCCAGCACAAAGGGCACATCCTGTTTGACGCACTCATACATGATCCCGTTGGTCAACACGCCCTGTTCCACGGCCTTGGCAATGTTGCCGCAACGGCGAATGGTGTTGATCGTCTTCAGGTGGTGGCGGTGGCCGCCGCGCACAGCGATTCCTTGCTTCATGTCCACCCCCAAGGAAGTGCCCATCAAGGCCTGTTCCATGTCGTGAACAGCGATCGCGTTGCCGCCCAACAAGGCATGGACATAGCCTTCGCGAATCAGCCGCGAAAGGTGCTCACCGCCGCCCGTGTGGATCACCACCGGCCCCGCAACCACAACGGTTTTGCCGCGCCGCTCCCGCACCTGGCGCAGTTCCCAAGCAATTTGTTCCACCACCAGTTCCACGCGGCGCTCGCTGGAAACGCCGGATCCCATGAAGGTAAATTCCTGGGACTCGCGGGCCGTGCGATCGCCCCGGGCTTCGGCCTTGCGCACCGTGCGGATCCCGTCAATGCCGGTCACCACATATTCACCCAACTCCAGATCCCGCAGCAGTTTGCAGCGAGCCACCGGTTGCCCTTCGTTCAGGCCCGAGATCGCGATCGCCCCGTCCATGCGTTGGTTTTGCAGACGCACCCACCGGCCTTGGATCCGCACTTCCGTGGGGTAAATGGTGGTGACGTAAAAGTCATCGGGAGCCACGCCGGGCAGCTCAATGGGTTCCAACTGAGCATCCCGCTCGGCGCGATCGTCCGGAGCCACGGCCCCCAGATCGATCAACTGAGCCATCAATTCTTCCATCACCTCATGGGACGGTGCGGAAACCTTGATCCGAGCGGCGGAGGTGCTTTGGCGCTGCTCACCCAACCGGAAATCCAACACTTGGAAGCTGCCGCCCCCTTCCACAATCAAGTCCAGGGCGCGGTTAATTAGCCCCGAGTCCAGCAAGTGCCCTTGCATTTGAATCACACGGGTTTCAACGCCGGCCACCGCATGGCGATCTTCCATCACCGGCTCATTCACCCGCAGGGTCAGGCACTTGGCCGCGCCACCCGCCTTCAGGAATTCCGTGAGGGGCGTTTCCACCACCTCAAACCCGGCCCGCGCCAGGGCGGATTTCAGGCTGTTGCTGGCCTTGTTCATGACCACCACTTGGCCCAGGTTCACGGAGTTGCAGGCAAAGTTCACCGCGTCGGCTTCCTCGATCGCGATCCGCTTGGCCGCCGGAACCCGTCGCTCAATCAGTTGGTTGGAGTAGGCATCGAATGCACCGGGATAGTAGAGCAAGTAGCCGCCTTCGAGGGGACAGAAGCAGGTATCCAGGTGATAGAACCGCTCATCAACCAAGTGCAAAGACAGCACCTCAATATCCAGCCATTGGGCCAGGTAGGGATGCGAGTCCAATTCGGAGCGGAAGCCATAGCCCGCCCAGAGCCACCGCCCTTCGCGATCGAACAGGGCATCGCCGGCCCCTTCAAAGGGCAAATCCTTGGGCAGTTCGTAAACCGTGAAGCCGTTTTGCTCAAACCAGGCTTTGAAGTAGGGTTCTTCACCCTGCCGTTCCTTGTGATAGAAGCGACTGAGAACGGCCTTGTCTCCCAGCACCAGGCCGGCGTTGGCGGTGAACACCATGTCGGGCCAACCTTTGGCCGGTTCCACCAAATCGACGATCGCCCGAGCCTTGAGCACTTTGTAGAGTTTTTGCCACTGCTCCACTGCCCGATCGCGCGAGGACTTGTGGACATTGCCCTCCATCCAGGGATTAATCACATAATCCACGTCGTAGTGGTCAGGCGAGCACATCAGAATGCGAAGCTGGGCGGTCATAACAGTGTCAGGTTGTGTGTAGGCCGAGGTTGAGCAAACAAGCCGTGGTCTAAACCCCGATCCAAGCTTGAATCAGGGAGTGATTGGGGCGCGGGTTCTGTGGAGGTTATTCTAAAAAATGCCCCCGTTCCGCAAGGTTCACAGGCGACAGTTTTCAGAGTCATTTTCAGGGCCGAGGCTGGGGCGATCGGGTGCCGATGGGCACGGAAACGGCTCAGTGGGCAGGGGTTGAATCGGTTGGGTTGGGGGTTTCGGCGGGTTCTGTCTCTGGGGGAGAACTGATCGGGATCGGTCGCCAACGCCACCACCCGATCGCCCCCAACAACCCAATCATCAGGCCGCCAATGCCCACCCAACTGGGAACCCAAAACACCGCTTCGATCGTGGTGAGCGTGCCCGGTTCCAGAGTCCAAACCCAGCGGCCCTGTTGCCGTTGGGGGCTGGGGCGGTTGGGCTGGGTCGGGCCCGGTTGTCCTGCTTGGGGGTTCAAGTCGGGTTCCGGGTGGGGCCGTTGGATAGTGCTTTGGCCCCAATGGGGCACTCGCAAGCCAAATTGCCAACGCAAGAGCCGGCTCGTGTCCACCAGGGCCAACTGCTCGCCGCCCAGGGCCGCCAGCGATCGCAAGTCCACCTCGTAGCGAAGTTGGTTTCGGACGGCGACCAACCAATTTTGCTGCTGCAATTGGAACTGGCTGGGAAAGGCCAAGGGATCGAGCAAAGCCGGATCCGGCAACGAATCCCCATTCACCTTTGGCGTTTGATCGGCCAGCCGATCGCCCCCTCTGGCAATGGATCTCGTTTGGGCGGCGGTGGTCTGGTGGTCGGAGCGATCGCCCGACTTCGCCGCTTCTCGATCGACGATTCCCAGGGTTTGGCTGAATGTCTGAAAGGTGGATTGTAAATCTTGCCCGTTCTGGAAGGGAATGGCGATCGTCAGGGTTCGATCGCTTTGCTCCAACACTTGACCCCCGATCGTCCTGGCTTGGGCGGCCCAGCGATCGAGCCAGGCCTTGGCCGTGACCTCGCCCCACACCTGCCACCCTTCACTCAGCCGCACCCTTTGCACCAATGCGCCATGGTTGGCATCCGGAAACCGCACCTCCGTATCCAAATCCACACAACCACCCAGCAGCACCAGCCAAACCACCAACAACAACACCCGCAACGGGCGCAACCCCCACGCCCCCCTCGATCGCCCTCGACGTTGCCCAATGTTTGACCGCCTCCCGGTTTCCGTTAGCCCAGCGGGGCGAGGATGAACGGTGGGGGCTGGGGTTGAGAGCGGCGATCGCTGCGGCATGATCCTCATGAAGGCCTGGGCAAGGGTTAATCAACTGTTTTTAAATCAACTGCTTTTAACAGAGGGATGCACTCGTTAACAGAGATTCATTTTTTGTCACAAGCAGCCTAGAAGTGGCTTGTTATGCTGGATTCAGAGGACAGACCCCATTGAACTGGGCTAAAAACCCTCGGTCTTCGGAAGACCCTGCCGATTGCCGATGGGAGTGGCAACATCCGCTGAATTAAATTGGCTGAATTGAATTGGCTGAATTGAAATCAAGTTTGCTGAATTTTGCTGAATTGCCTTCGTGACTGGCGGGAGCACCATGGGGCGGTGATCTACGGCTGAATAACCACGAGTAACCGTCTAAGCAATCAACCGTCCAATAAGTCCAATAACTAGTCCAAATAACTAGATAGGTCGGCCTTGGCCGATCGAATCCAGCTTAACCGAGGAGAGATCATGACGACTGCGCGCGTCTCCTCCCCGCAAGTCCTTTGCGTGGGTGAATTGCTTTGGGACTGTCTGGCTGATCAACCCGGCCGATCGATCGAAGCGGTGGAGTCTTGGACAACCTACCCCGGTGGTGCGCCGGCCAATGTGGCTTGTGCCCTCAGCCGGTTGGGGGTGTCGGCTGGGTTTGTGGGCTGTGTGGGCAGTGAGCAGTCGGCCGATCGCCTGCTGGGGGAACTGCAAAGTTTGGGGGTGAATTTGGAGGGGGTGCAACGTCATCCCACGGCCCCCACCCGTGAAGTTTGCGTCTTGCGGGACGATCGGGGCGATCGACAGTTTGCCGCCTTTCGCAGCGGTGGATACATTGGCCACGACACCCGAGAATTTGCCGATACTCGGCTGCAAGCTTCCTTGCTGTTGGCGCGGCAGTTCCAAGCGGCCGATTGCTTGGTGTTGGGCACTTTGGCCTTGGCCTATCCCGACAGCAGCGCCGCCATCCGCCGGGCCTTGGACTTGGCCGATGAGCACTATCTCAAAATTGTGTTGGATGTGAACTGGCGATCAGTCTTTTGGCCCGACCCAGGCATTGCACCGGGATCGATCATGCCGTTGCTGGAGCGGGTGGATTTTCTGAAGTTGGCGCGGGAGGAGGCCGATTGGCTGTTCCATACCCACGATCCCATGGCGATCGCGGACAAGCTGGATCACCTAGAAGCCGTGCTGGTCACGGACGGGGAGCGCGGTTGTCATTACTGGATCAGTGGCCATGGGGGAGTGATGCCCGCTTTTAATGTGCCAGTGGTGGACACCACCGGGGCGGGCGATGCCTTCACGGCGGGGTTTGTGACGCAACTGTTGGCACGGGGGCTGGCGGCCATGGCCGATCCGGCCGTTGCCCGATCGGTCGTGGCCTTTGCCAGCGCGGCCGGGGCCCTGACTACCACCAACCCGGGGGCGATCGATGCCTTACCTTTGCGATCGTCCATTGAGGATTTGTTGCGATCGCAGGGGCAACCATGAACACCACCATGAGCACCGCGATTGTCAGGGCGGATTAACGGGGCTGATCCATGGAACTAATCAACCGCTAAAGAATGCCAACTCCCGCCGATTTGGCAAGCCCTTGAGAAACAAAGTTGCACGATCAACAAGTATTTGTTACATTATTTTACAAATAGGAGTTGGTCGATGAAAACCAACAGTCGCACAGCCCATCCGTGGGGCTTCACCGCCACCGCCGAAGTCTGGAATGGTCGCTTGGCAATGCTTGGCATCCTCGCGGCCATGATCACAGAATTGCTTTCCCGACAAGGGGTCATGCACTTTTGGGGACTGCGCTAGCGGCAGCACGAAGGCAGATAGCGACTGTCGTGATTCGGATACCAGTCTCTCTAGTCTCTAAGGTCTCTAAAGTCAGGTGAGTGGGAGTTTTAAACGGCTCCCATTTTTTTATGAATATTTTTCGGATGGGTCTTTTGGATTAGTTTTGCTCAAATTTGACCCGTGTTGATAAATTTTGGGTGGGCGTTTTTGATGAATATTGCGGCGCTCCGCCTGCGTATTAGCCTGAAAATTGCGGTGCTAAACCCGCAGGCCTCGCAAACAACGGGCTAGCACGGCACGTACTTCAGCCGATCGCACCCAAAGCACTGGGCTGGTGTTGCCTGGGGGTGCGGGTTCCGCAGGGATCGATCTCCCTTGTAGTCCTGCCAGTTGCGCCAAGGGTTGATAGGTACGGGAGCCAACTTCCAGAATGATTGTGTCCGGCGGGCAAAGGGGCAACAGTGCCAGGGCCGGATGACTGGGGGAGACGATCGCCTCGGCCGTTTGAAAGATCCCGATTAAATCTGCCAACGAGCAGGCGGCTGGATCCAGCAAGCTGAACCCCCAACGGGCCAAGTCTTGGGCCACGGCGGGGCCGTTTAACCAAGGGCGATCGCGCCCATCACTGGCCGAAAGTACCCAACGACGGCAGTTGGGCGCAGTTTGCCGAAACCCAACCAGGGTCGATCGATTCGAGTCTGCTCCCAAGGCCCGCAGAGCGGCCACCCCATAGCTGGAAGGGCCATTGAAGCGGCGCGGCACAATGAGACTGTCGGCTTGGATTTGCAGGTGTTGATCGAGTTCCAGCAGCCGATCGGCGGGAATGCCCAGGCGATCGAGGGTTTCCCGTTGCCAAGGATGGGCCAAGCGATCGACCACAATCGCCGCGAAGGGTTCCCAAAAGGCTCCCCCCTCTGATTCCAAACTTTGCAAAACCTGCAGCCGGGGCAACAGTTCCTGAAACCAACGGTCGATCGCATCCCCCGCGCCGCTGGCCACCACCGCCACCCGGCCCGCCACTTGCACAGTTGGCATCGGTCTGGGCGGTTGCACTTGCAGCCAACGGGGCAAGGCCCCATCGGACAGCTCCAAAATTAGCCGTTGCTGGGCATCAAACACCCCCACCATGCCCCGCCAATGCCAGAGGGAACCGTTGTCCACCTGGGCCGCAAAGGGGCGATCGTCTAGGGGAGTCGCGGTTTCCAAGCGAGTGAGCTGCTCTTGATGGCCCAATCGACCGGCCAGGGACCAAAGCCAATGGTCGGCCAGTCGTCCCCGCCAGCTATCGATGAGCTGAAAGGGAGAATGGGCCAAGCGATCGAGCTGGGCTAACCAACGGCGAGCTTCCGGGCGATCGGGATCCGCCAACCAGGCCCGCAATGCCAAATCTTCCGCTATGACCAGCTCTCCTTGGGCCGCCTGGGCCTGGCTGGCCGTGAGCAGTAGGGGCCCGGCGGTGGGCCATTGGGGCAACAGGGGTTCCAAGGCGGCCCAGGCCGCAGCGGGCCGATCGCGCCGTAGCTCCACCCGTGCCAATGCCAAGGCCGCTAACCCATCTCCCGGGTAGGCTGCCAAGGCTTGACCATAGGCGATCGCCGCGCCTTCCCAATCGCCCGATCGCGCCAAGTCATGGCCCCAAGTCAGTTGCCAGGGAGTGGCAAGCGGCGCGAGGGCCGTAACAGGTTCCTGCACCGGGACAGGAGCCGGTGGGGCAGATTCGGGCGGTGGAGCAGGGGGCGAGACCGGCGGCAGGCGAGAAGCAAACCCCGATCGGCGCGATCGAAACGACGATTTCGCCATGGATTAATGAGGATGTCTGAAAAGCATCTAGTCGTGGGGGCAAGGGGCTTAAGCCCCTTGTCTTCGTCGATCGCTGAGACCCGCAAGGTGGCAGTTTTGGCTTTTCAGGCCCCTAAGAGTCGTGGGCTAAGAGCTATGGAACAGGGCGATCGGTTTGGATCCTGAGTCAGGAGCATTGGTCAGCACCAGCACAAGAGATTCGCCCAATTCGCCCAAGCCGCTTAAAACTTCGCTTGAATATCCGTTGCCAGTTTACCAACGGCCTCTTCAACCGCCTTGCTCAACAGGGCATTGCCATCGGCGCTGCTGCTGCTGCCACCAACACCAAACACCGAGCCGCCACCGCTGCGGGAACTGGCCTCCGCTTCCCCCCGCGCCGTGCCTAAAATATCACCCGTGGCCGTGTCCACAATGCGGGCCGACAACTTCACCCGGGCGATCGTCTCTTCCGAGTTGCCCCCAATGCCAAAAGCGCCCCCGCTGGCCCGCCGACTTTCCACCGTGAACTGCGTGACCGTGCCAATGATCACCGCGTCCACCCCATTGGCCTTGCCAATTTCCACCGCCCGCGCCGTGCTCACTTCTCCGTCCGTGCGCGCCACTTGGCTGCGATCGGCCACGCGATATTTACCCCCTTCCACCAGCGCATTGGTCACCAACTCGCTCACCCCCGTGCCCGCAGCGCCGCCCCGGTAGCTCGACCAATAGCCCGTGTCGCCCGTGTTGCCGTAATAAAAATCCAGCACCACAATGCGCTTCTTTTGGGTTTGCTTGTCTGTCTGGGCGGCAGTCGCACTGTGGGCCGTGGCCACCGGCAACGCCACCGCCGGCAGTGCGACCCCCGTTGTCAGCAGGGTGACAACCAATGTTTTAGCAAAACCCAGTCCAATCGTTGATTTCATAAAAATGTCCTTGTCGCTCGATCGAGGACTCCCGTGAACAATCCCTCGGCATTCGGCCAACATTTCGTTAATTCGTTAACCAGAATGCAGCGTTGGATGCTGTGTAAACGCAACGCCTATCTTAGGCTGGTGATCTTGGGATCGACAATGGGTAAAAATAGGTGAAAGCCTTAAGGCTTGTCATTTCTTTAGTGTTTTTCCCAAAGTGGGTCAACGCTAAGCGATCGCGCATTTTCAAGGCCCTGAAGATTGTGTTCATTAGATCAGATTTTTGAATCAAATTCCTGGAGAGATCTATTTGATCAAAAAAACAATCTTCTTGTTAGACTTTATGGATTTATGATCATGAATCCATAGAACAAAAGTTGTAAACTTAAAACATTGCAAGTCTGTCATATGCATTGGCATGTATATAAACATCAAGAGACCCATGAAACGATGAGAAAATTTTGGCAGCGAATTCTCAACGAGATTAATTCTGATCGTCAGCATCTCTCTGGACAAGACTCCCTCAAGATTATTGGTTCTAACCTAGCGATCGCCGTTGTTTACTCCCTCTTGGCAACCGTTAGCTTAGAATTTATCTCCTTACCGGGTAAGGTTGCTTCGGTTTGGCTACCCTCAGGACTTACCTTCGCTATTTTTTACTATTACCGATTCAAGGCTCTGCCTGGCATCATTTGTGGATCGATGTTTGGCTTAGTTCCATTATTTTTTGATTGGCAATTTTCTTTCGCTAGCTTTGTTCTTTTTAACTTAGTTTGTACCCTGGCCAACTGCTTTCAGCCCTTGATCAGCACATGGATTTTTCAGAAGAAAGCCACGCTCGATCGCGCCTCTGGCCGAGTGCAGTCCGCATCCTTTTTCGTCATTGCAGCGGCCGCCGGGCCCTTCGTGTCTGCCACCATGGGCATCACCATTTCCTATTGGATTGGCACGATTACTTGGAAAGACTATGGAGTTTGTTGGTTGTCCTGGTGGCTGGCAAGCACGTTGGCTCACTTAATCTTTACTCCTCCCATTTTGCTTCTCAAGGAATTGGGGTGGCGACAGATTTTTGCGGGGTTGCACCGAGCAATGCGCTGGACTTTTGAAAGCAGTGCCATTGTGGTTTTCACCGCAGCCATTGTTTGGATTGACTTTTTTTATGGCTATCCTTTGGCTTACGTGCTCTTTGCAATTTTGATTTGGAGTGTTTTTCGCTTAGGAGAACTGATCTCAGCATTGGGAGTAGCGATCATTTCCTTAGCAGCAATTATCGCCACTTCCCAAGGAACAGGATCCTTCTCCGATCGCACACCCAATGAATCAATTATTTTGCTGCAATCATTTATCGGGATTCTTTCGATTACGGGGCTAATTTTGTCAGCAACGGTTCAAGAGCGCCAAGCGATTCGGTCAGATTTGGTGCAAATGCTGGAAACGTTGGAAATTAGGATTGAAGAGCGCACCGCTGACTTACGGTTGAGCGAGGCGCAACTGGATGCGTTTTTTTCGGCAGCGCCTTGGGGCATGGGAATTATTGATCATCACTATCGCTATGTGCGGGTGAATCAGGTATTGGCGAAGATTAATGGTTTACCGGAGTCGGGGCATTTAGGGCGCTTGATTTGGGATGTGGTTCCTGGGTTGCGATCGAGTTTGGAGCCACTGTTTCAAGCGGTTTTCACCACGGGTGATTCGATTTTGAATCAGGAAATTAATGCCCAAATTTCTGCTCAATCTCGAATTGATAACACTTGGCTAGTGTCCTATTTTCCGATTTTTGATATGGATCATCAACCCTATCGCGTTGGGTTTCTGGTGATGGATATTACCGATCGCAAGCGACTGGAATTACAATTGGCTCACCAAGCTCGCATCGATGGACTGACGCAAATTGCCAATCGCCGGCATTTTGATGAAGTGCTGCAATCGGAGTGGAATCGATGTTTGCGATCGACCCAACCCCTCTCTTTAATGCTCTGTGATGCGGATTATTTTAAAAAATATAATGATACCTATGGCCACTTAATGGGCGATCAATGCTTGGTGGCGATCGCTCAAGTTCTTCGGGAACATGCCCGCCGAAGTAGTGATTTGGCGGCACGCTATGGGGGCGAAGAATTTGCAATTTTGTTACCCAACACGACCCTAGCGGAAGCGGTGCAATTAGCACATCAAATTCGCGGCCAAATTCATCAGTTGGCGATTCCCCACAGGGGTTCCCAGGTGAGTAGCCACGTGACTTTAAGCATTGGGATCATGAGCCATATTCCCCAGTCGGGAGATGAAGTTTCTGATCTGATTGCCGGGGCCGATCGCTCCCTATACGAAGCCAAACAGCAGGGGCGCGATCGAATTGTGGCGCTGCCCTATGAGGCAATCCGGCAACCGTCTTCCTTGGCGGGGGATGTGCCGCGCGATCGCCCCAGTTCTCGTTAATGGCCTAGGTTGAAAGTTCCCGTGGGGCCGCATCACAGGTGTCGTGGTAAGGGCAAAACTGACAGGCGGGGCCCGGCGTGGGGTCAAATTGTCCTGCCCGAATTCGTTGGGCAATCTCGATCGCTTGGGCTTGCAGCGGTTGCAGTTGGGGTTGAGTGAACCATTCGATCGGGCGATCGGGATGGCGCAAGTAGACCAGGGCGGCCCGATCGGCCCCCAAGGCATGGGCATAGGCCCACAGTTGCAGTCGGTGTTCGCTGGGCACGCGATCGCGATCGGTCTTGAAGTCCAAAACTCCGGCGGTTCCCACCCAGTCGGCCACCCCATTCAGCCGCAGGGTTTGGCCGTGAGGCAGCGCCAAATCAAACCCGATCGGCACTTCTTGCTGAGCTTGGGGATCGTGGCTCAGGGGAACCAAGGCGGGATCCTGCCAAAATCGATCGGCGAGGGTCAGGGCTTCGCTAACCGCTTCGAGATCCAATCCGGGATCCTGGGCCGCCAGGGTAGCGACATTTTGAATGCGCCGTTCGATCGCCCGGTGAACCAACGTGCCAATCCGGCGCGATCGGGCGGGCCCGTCACCGCTGGGGGAGCGATCGTCCACAATGCGCCAAGCAAACCGCCGGGGACAGCGTGCATATTCACTGAGGGCCACCACGGGCAATTCATCCAAGCCGGAGGACACCCAACCCCAAAGGGGCTGACCGTCGTCGGGAAGTGGGCGGGGGGCAGTTGGGGGGCGATCGCCCGGCGCGGTTGGGTCTTGGGGGTTTTGGGAATTGGCTTGATTGGTTGGATTGGGCTGAGCGGTTGGATCGGGTTGATTGGTTGAATTGGGTCGATCGGGAAAATCCGGCGAGTCTGCGGGGATCATCACACAGTCGATCGGCCAGCCTTGGGCCTGGGCCACCCCTTGCACCCAATCCCAAGGACGGAAGCGATCGCCCGTTTCGTCTTCGCTGGTTTCGGGTTTTTCCGATTTTTCCGATTTGTCCGGTTTTTCACCTTTTTCAGCCTTGTCTTCATGCCAAGGCAAATTGGCGCTCAGGAGCAACCGATCGCGGGCCCGAGTCAAAGCAACATAGAGTAATCGGCGGGTTTCCGCCTGCTCCGCTTCCCGATCGGCTGCTGCCAGCAAGTGCCACAGGGCTGGAATTTGTGGATTTTCCTGGGGTTGGTCACGCCACTGGAACACGAATCCCAAGTCCGCGCTCATTCGCCAAGAAGTTGACTGTTGGAAATCTCGCTGGGGATTCAGATCCGGCAACACCACCACCGGCCATTCCAACCCCTTGGACGCATGGATGGTCATCAGGTCAATGGCGTTACCGGCTTCCAGGGGCGATCGGGCAAAGAGGGTTTTGAGGTCACCAGAATTCAGCCGTCGCACGGTTTCAATGCGTCGCAACCGCCGCACCACGCCAAAGGTGTCGCCCACCCCTTCCTCCAATTGGGCGATCCAGTCGGCAAAGTCGCGCCAATCCCGCAGGCGGCGGGCCCCGTCCGGTAAGTTAGCGATCGTGGCACTGTAGCCCGTGGCTCGATCGGCCCGGTGCAGCAACTGGGAGGGCAGTTCCCGCCGCCGATCGCCCCGCCAGCGCCGCAACTGCTCCACCGCCCGCTTCAGGGCTTGTTGATCGCCCTCGTCTAACTGATTGAAAGTCGCGGAGTCGGTGAGCAACTCTTGCAGAGCGGCCCACCAATTGGGCGATCGGCGCGGCGCGGGGGATCCGTCAGGGGTGGCGGGTTCCGGCGCTGGAAACTGGCGACTGACCGCGAACAGGGCCCGATCGCTGACCGCAAACCAAGGACTACGCAAAATCGTGACCAGGGCCACGCTATCTTGCGGATCTGCCAAAAACCGGAGCAAAGCGGTTCCATCCTTCGCCTCACGGGTATCCAGCAAGTCGCCGGAGCAGAGATTCACCGGCAACCCCGCCGCCGTTAGGGTTTGGGCAATGATGCTCAGTTGCCGATGGGTGCGCCCCAAAATTGCAATGTCGCGAAATTCCAGCGGGCGAGGGGTTCCCAAGGCCTTATCAAAAATCAGCAATCCCCGATCGACCCAATCGCGCAATCGTTGACCGATCGCCTGGGCCTCGGCCACCCGCCGGATCGCAACCTTCTGCGCTTTGCGGGTGGCCGCCACCGCCAACAGGGTCACGGGGCGATCGAGGGGTGGTTCTGCCCGATCGCCCCGTAAGGGTTGGTGCAACTCGTTCAACAACGGCTCACAAAGCGCATTCCCCGCGACCACCAAATCTCGATGGGTGCGGAAGCTCTGGGACAAACTGACCCGATCGCCCTCGGCAGCGCGAGCCAGGCGATCGCACCAATCTTGAAATAGCCCCACTTCTGCCCGGCGAAACCGATAGATTGATTGCTTGCTGTCGCCAACGATCGTCACCTTTGCCTGATCGTGTTGCAGGCGATCGAGCAAGGCGCTTTGCACCGGATTTGTATCTTGAAATTCATCCACCAAAAATGCTTGCCATCGCTGACGATAGTAGGCTTGAACTTCCGGCATTTCCAACGCCTTGAGGGCATACCATTCCAGATCGCTAAAGTCCATGATCCGGGCTTGCTTTTTCGCCACTTCCAAGCGAGAACGCACCCAACCATAGACTTGGCGAATGGTTTTCAGTTTTTCCTCAAAGCGATCGTCAACTTCTCCTAATTTGCAAAGAATGGCTCCTTCTTTTAAGGCCTGGTTAATCTGACCTCTCACAGCCTTCATCGCTGCTCTGACGGATTCTAAAAGCTCCGCAGAATCCCAATTTTTCTTGCTGCCTCGTCCTTTATTAAAATCAATCGCCTTTGTCCAAGCGGCCCATTGATCGGAATCGCGATTTTGGGCGATCGCATCCATTAATTCCAAAATTCGCTGCCGATTGCCCTCGGCTCCGTCTCCGGGCCTCCCAGCCCATTGGGATAAAAACTGTTGTGCCGATTGCCAACTGGGAGCATTCACCAGCCGATCGAGCGCTGCTTGTCGCCAAATTTTGACCTGTGTTTCCCAATCGGTGCGATCGCGCTGCAAGGCCTGTTCCGCCGTATAGCGATCGGCTAATAATCCTTCCAAAATGGGGCGCAAAGTGGAATAGGGCACAGCCGCATAATGCGATTCCGGCAGCTCATCCAACGCCAAATCTAACTGTTCCTTTTGCCAAAGACTCGTTTCCCAAGCCTCTTGAATCGTGAAGTTGGGCGCTAATTCCAAATGGTGTGCCTGTTCTCGGCAAATCTGTCCCGCCACGGCATGGAAAGTGTTCACCGCCGCCGCTTCCAAATCGGCCAATAGGTCACAGCCTGGCCAGCGATCGTAGAGTTGGGTCAGGGCTGATGGATGGCCACTGGCCAGCGCTGCGGCTTCGGTGGCCAAAAGCTGTTGTAAATCCTGCCGAATGCGCGATCGCAACTCCTCCGCCGCTTTGCGGGTGAAGGTGACCGCCACAATCTCGATCGGGGAGCAGCCAAATGCCGTCACATGGTGCAGGTAGCGTGCAGCCAGCATGTGGGTTTTGCCCGTGCCGGCCCCTGCCAACACTGCCACGCTCTGGGGTGCTTCCGCGGCCCGCCGCTGATCAGGAGTGAGCATCAATGATCCCGCCGTTGCTGAATGGGTGGATGATCGCGATTGATCCTATCAAATCAGAAAAACAAGACCAAAAAAGCCACCCTTGCGAGGCGGCTTCTGTGCTCATTTTTGAGGTTTGGGAAAATCAGCCATCCGTGAGGTTACTGGCTGAGCTTAGGCTAAATCCCGATCGCCCACCAAACTTGGCAGCGATCGGGACTCTGAGGCCCTAGTTCTCGGTGTCCAAAGCTGTACCAGTGCCAGTGCCTGAGGTGGCTTGCAGGTTCTTGGTGTCCAAAGCTGTGCCAGTGCCAGTGCCTGAGGCGGCTTGCAGGTTCTTAGTGCCCAAAGCTGTGCCAGTGCCCGACAACGACTCAACGATCGAGCGCACAGCAGCCACCATAGCGATTTCGTTGTCCAGCTTGTTGATGGCCGAACCCACGCCCACGCCCGCAGCACCCGCCGCGATCGCCAAGGGAGCCGTCACCGCCGAAATCCCCGACGCGCAAAGCACCGGCACGGACACCGCGCGGCTGATTTCGTAGGCAGCGGCCAGGGTGGGAGCCGCCTTTTCAATCAAGCCCAGGCTACCGGCATGGACGGGTTGGCTGCTGGTGCCGCCTTCGGTTTGGATGATGTCTGCGCCAGCGGCCACCAGGGCTTCGGCCAGGGCCACTTGCTCATCCAGGGCCAGAATGTGGGGAACCGTCACCGACAGCAGCACATCGGGCAGCAGGCGGCGGGTTTCTTGGGTCATGGCCAACACTTCAGCAGCTTCAAAACGGATGCCTTGGGCATAGAAGCTGTCAAAGTTCCCGATTTCAATCAGGTCAGCACCGGCCGCCACGCAGTCCACAAACTTGGCGGGTTCCACAGCGGACACACAGACGGGCAGGCTGGTGATCGCCTTAATTCGTTGCACCAAGGCGGGGTCGGCGGCAATGTCCACGAAGGTTGCACCGCCCAGCTCGGCTGCCTTGACGATCGCTTCGACCCGATCGCCGTCGAAATTGTTCAAACCAGCGATCGCCTTCAACGCTTGGCCGCGATCGAGGGCGGATTGCAGTTGGGACATTGCACTCATAGGTTCACCTGATTAGCGTGATTTGCAGATGTCCGCAATTGTATCAAGCACGGCCGGCGGTAGGGGCAGGTTTCAAACCTGCCCTAACCCGTAACTTCAGCGAATAAAGAACAAACCTTGCGCGTCGTTATAGCAACTCGCGCACATCGGTGACGGAACCGGTCACGGCCGCCGCTGCCACCATGGCCGGACTCATCAGCAAGGTGCGACCGCTGGCGGAACCCTGACGGCCCTTGAAGTTGCGGTTCGAGGAAGAGGCGCTGATTTGGCTGCCCTGCAACTTGTCTGGGTTCATGGCCAAACACATGGAGCAACCGGCTTCCCGCCACTCGAACCCAGCGGCCTTGAAGATTTCATGCAGGCCTTCCGCTTCGGCCGCTTGCTTCACCGACTCGGAACCGGGCACGACAAAGGCGGTGATCCCTTCAACCACTTGGCGACCTTGGGCCACCTTGGCGGCTTCCCGCAGGTCACTGATCCGGCCGTTGGTACAACTGCCGATGAAGCAGACATCCACCTTGGTTCCGGCGATCGCCTGGCCCGGGGCGAGCTGCATGTAGTCGTAGGCTTCCTTGGCGATCGAGCGATCGCCCTCGTCCAGTTCTTCCACGGTCGGGATCGTTTCCGTCACGCCGATGCCTTGCCCGGGCGTGATCCCCCAAGTGACGGTCGGTTCAATGTCCGCCGCATCGAACACCACCACATCATCGTATTCAGCATCCGCATCGCTGCGAACACTCGTCCACCAAGCCACCGCCGCATCCCAATCGGCTCCCTTGGGAGCAAACTCGCGCCCTTGCAAGTAATCAAACGTGATTGGGTCGGGGTTGACGTAGCCGCAACGCGCGCCGCCTTCGATGCTCATGTTGCAAACGGTCATCCGTTCTTCCATGCTCATGGCCTCAAAGGTCGTGCCCGCGTATTCGTAGGCATAGCCCACGCCGCCTTTCACGCCCAGCTTGCGGATGATGTGCAGCACCACGTCTTTGGCGTAGACTCCGGGCCGCAGGTCGCCGTTCACTTCCACGCGGCGCACCTTCGGCTTGGTCATGGCCAGGGTTTGGGAGGCTAGCACGTCGCGCACTTGGCTGGTGCCGATGCCAAAGGAGATGGCCCCGAATGCGCCGTGGGTGGAGGTGTGGCTGTCGCCGCAGGCGATCGTCATGCCCGGTTGGGTCAGGCCTTGTTCGGGGGCGATCACGTGGACGATGCCTTGCTTGCCGGAGCCGATGTTATAGAACCGAATGCCGAATTCTTGGCAGCTTTGCTCAAGGGCGACGATCATGTCTTCCGCCAAGGAATCGATGAAGGGGCGCTGGCGTTGTTGCAGTTGGGTGGGGACAATGTGATCAACGGTGGCCACGGTGCGTTGGGGAAACGGCACGTTGAGACCCCGCTCGCGCAACATGGCAAAGGCTTGGGGGCTGGTCACTTCGTGGATCAGATGTAGGCCAACGAACAGTTGGGTTTGGCCCGAAGGCAATGTGGCGACGGTGTGCAAATCCCAAACTTTGTCGAAGAGGGTTCCTTGGCTCATGACGGGCGATCGCTCTGTGGTGGGTGTATCTCTCGGGGAAACGGCGATCGGCGGGCAACTTGCCGGGCCGATTCAGAGGTCTTATTCTATCGTGTCGCTGACGATCGCCCGTTGATTGACTTGGAGGCGATCATGGTCATGAATACAGTCACAGATATAGTCACGAATCAGACCCATCAACATTCGCAGGGGCGTATGGCCGTTGGCCCTTCAGCATTCCATGAAAACGATGACTCCTGATTCACCCGATCGCCCTGTGGTCGCCGATCAAAGCCGATCGGAGCAGTTGCGTGATTGGCGATCGCCTCTGCGATATCCGGGGGGGAAACAAAAAGATTTGCCGATTTTTACGCAATATTTTCGATCGGCTAAGGAATATCGGGAGCCGTTTTTGGGGGGCGGCAGTGTGTTGCTCCATGCGATCGGGGCCGGCGTAGCGCAAGCATTTTGGGCCAATGATGCGAATCCGTTGTTAATGGATTTTTGGCAGCAGGTGCAAACCGATACGATCGCCCTGGCCCGGTTGGTGCGATCGCTGCGGGATGACTATGACGGTGAGCGGCGCAAGTGCGATCAATGGGTGGAATTTCGCGATCGCTATCAACAAAAGTTGGCGAACTTACCGGGCGATCGGCTCCATAATGCGGCGCGATTTTTTATTTTGAATCGCAGCACCGCCAGCGGCCTCACGGAGTCCGGCGGCATGACGGCGGCGGCCTATTGCGGTCGGTTCACGGAGTCCAGCATTCAACGGCTGGAAAATTTGCAAGGTCGGTTGGCGGGGGTGCGCTTGACCCTCGGTGACTATCAGACGCTGATTCATGCGCCCGGTGAAGATGTGTTTATTTTTCTCGATCCGCCCTATTTTTCCGCAGAACAATCGCGGCTTTATGGGCGATCAGGCGATTTGCACAAGGGGTTTAATCATCAACAATTGGCGGCAGCTTTGCGCGACTGTCCCCACGATTGGCTGATGACGATCGATAATTGTGAAGCAATTCAGGATCTCTATCCGGCCGATTGGGCGGATTGTTTACCCTGGACAAAGCCCTACAGCATGACCAATACCCAAGGCAGGCGATCGAAGGCCGGTCAGGAATTATTAATCGCCAAAAAAGGTCTGATCCAATTCTGACGATTGTGGTTTAGATCAATTTTTATTCTCAATGGTTATTCCCGATCGCCCATGGCTGCCATTCCGCCAAATCCTGAATTTTCTGAGTCAATGGAAGGGCCGATGGATCGACCCACCGATGTTGATGGGAGTGGCTTGGATCGCGGCAATTTTGAGGGTGATGATTTTGAGGGTGATGATTCTGAGAGTAATGATCTTGAGAGTAGCAATCGCCTAGACGAGTGGGATACGGTCGATCGGGAATTGGATGCGGCGATCGAGTCCTTGGCGGATTTGGATGCGGAGTTGGCCTATCGCCAAGCCCGATCGGCCCTGCGATCACTGATGGAGCGGTTGGACTTGACCCCCCGGGAGCGATCGGGTCTGGAGCCAGATCTGGAGGGTTTGGCGCAAATGCTGGACAAGCTGGAGGATCAGCGGGTTCAAATTGCCGTGTTTGGGGCCGTTAGTCGCGGCAAGTCTTCTTTGCTCAATGCCCTGTTGGGGCGATCGGTCTTTGAAACGGGCCCCACCCACGGCGTAACCCAATCCAGCCGAAGCATTCATTGGACAGTGCCGTCCAGTTTGGGCCAAGTGGAACTGGTGGACACGCCGGGTATTGATGAAGTGAATGGGGCGGCGCGGGCGGCCCTGGCGCGGGAAGTGGGGCAAGCGTCGGATCTGATCCTGTTTGTGGTGGCCGGGGACATGACCCAAGTGGAATGCGAGGCCCTGTCTCAGTTACGGGAAGCGGGTAAGCCGATCCTGCTGGTGTTGAACAAGATTGATCAGTTTCCCGAGGCCGATCGACAGGCCATTTACGAAAAGATTCGAGACGATCGGGTGCGGGAACTGCTGTCGCCCGATGAGATTGTGATGGTGGCGGCGGCTCCCCTGGTGGCCCAGGTGGTGCAGCGGCCCGACGGGACGATCGCGGCGGATTTGCAACGGGGCGCGCCCCAGGTGGAAAGCCTGAAGCTGAAAATTTTGGAGGTATTGGCAAGGGAGGGCAAAGCATTGGTGGCCCTGAATTCTTTGCTTTATGCCCAAGCGGCGGGCGATCGGATCCTGTCGCGCAAGTTGGCCCTGCGGGATCGTTCTGCCGATCGCCTGATTTGGAATGGCACGATTGCCAAAGCGATCGCCGTGGCGGTGAATCCCGTGGTGGTGTTGGACTTGGTGGGGGGCGCGGCGATCGACCTAGCCACCATTTTGGCCCTCTCGCGGCTCTACGGAATTCCCATGGGCCAACGGGGCGCGATCGCCCTGATGAAAACCATCGCGATCGGGCTAGGCGGCCTGAGTGCCGGAGAATGGATCGCCCGGTTGGGCCTCAGCGCCCTTAAGGGATTTTTGGGCCTGTCCACCGTCGCCACTGGCGGGATCACCACCGTGCCTTATCTGTCGATCGCCGCCACCCAAGCCGCGATCGCCGGAGTTTCTTCCTACGCGATCGGCCAAGCAACCAAAACCTACCTAGCCAACGATGCCTCCTGGGGCCCCGATGGGCCAAGGGCTGCGATCGGGCGGGTGTTAGCCACCTTGGATGAACAGTCGATCGTCAAACGCATTGAGGCGGAACTGTGGGCCAAACTGGGCCGGCCAGCGGTTCCCGATCCCTTTGGTTCTCGGTAGGGGCGACTTTCAACCTCAACAACAGGATTCCCCGGATTCGCGATCCTAGGGTTCCCGATCGGGCAGGGGTGGTTGGGCCGTGCCTTGGGCCGCTTCCACCGCCCGCACCGCATCAATCAGACCCCGCACTTGGTCAGTGCCCTCGGATTTTTCAAACGTGAGCGGCATTTTGCCCCGAGCCACCATCCGCCAGCCCACCGGAGCCAAACTGGCCAGCCCCCGCCAATCGCGTCCCGAATTGCCAATGACCCGAATGGCAAACTGACGCTCATCAATCCACCCTCCCTCACGCACCATCTGCACCAGCGTTTGGCGGTGGCGCAAAGGTCGTTCGATCGCCTCGCCCGCCGTTGCCGTCTGTGCCAACAGCACCGACTTAATGCGCGAGATGCGATCGAGCGGGTTCACCTCCATCGGGCAAACTTCATTGCAAGCAAAACAGCGCGTGCAACCCCAAACGCCGCTGCCATCCTCACCCAACTGGCTTAAGCGTTCCGCCGTTGCCCGATCGCGCGTATCGTCCACCAACCGTTGCGCCTTCGCCAGGGCTTGGGGCCCCGCAAACTGCGGATTCACCATCACCGCGTTGCACTCCGAATAGCAAGCCCCGCAAGCGATGCAGTTGCCCGCTTGCTCCAACAGGGCCCGCTGATCCGGCGTTTGGCGCGTTTCCCGCAACGGTTGATCTGGAGGCTGATCTAGAGGTTGATCTAGAAGTTGATCCGTAGATTGATCCGTTGGACTTGCCTGGCTTGCCTGATTGACCCGATCTGTTGAGACTGGCTGATTTGGCTGGGGCGATCGCTCCTGGGCCGCTACTGTTTCCGCCGCCGCCAACTGCTCCGCCCGGCTCACCGATGGGTGAATTGATTCCAACCGGGCCCAAAACGGTTGCAAATCCACCACCAAATCTCGAATCACCGGTAAATTGCCCATCGGAGCCACGGTGATCACCGGCTCGCCGTGCTCATCCGTCCCGATCGCCCGGGTCAACATTTCCGAAACATTTTCTTTACAGGCCAGGCGCGATCGGCCATTAATCTGCATGGCACAACTTCCGCAAATCGTATTTCGACAATTTTTGCGAAAGCCAAGACTGCCATCTTGCTCCCACTTGATACGATTCAGGCAATCCAGAATCGTATTTCCGGGTAAAACATTGTCCAGGCGATAGGACTGAACCCGAGGAGACGATCCGGGTTCCCGACGCATGATTTGGAAAGTGACTTGCACGGCTGGTCGATTCGGCAAATACGGCAGGGATTTGATACTAGTCTAGTCGCAAATTGCTGGGAGACCCGCTCCCCCATCACACAATCTGCAATGTTTTTTGAGGAGGGTTTGAGCACCCCGCGGCCATCGTCCGATCGCCTTGCCCCCTTCCGTAAAAATCATCCGAAAACACCCAATTTGCAGTGCTTCTTCCCTGAAGAGGATACATTTTCTATTTTTGTGGGATGCGTCCGCTCCCCTTGTCTTTGCTTTTGGCCAGCCCCGCTTTAGCCTTAGCGGCAAAGGCCGTCATCCCGAACTGATCAAAGCAATCGAACCCACCCTGGGGGATAGATCAATCTATAGGGAGGCAAGAGCTTTTTTTAATCTAAAAATTTTGAGCAGTCCGATTCAAATTTCTGCCGCTTGGGGCTATAGTCTTAATGTAGTCAATCTCGATTCCGGTGTTTTTCTGGATTCTGCCCAGGAGCGCATCTAAAGCTGCCTCAAAAATTTATCTCCGTGCTTAGTCTCTAGGCGATCAATTTTTATGGGTAAATCCTAGGCTTCAGCCATGATTGGCATTGGCCGGTCTAAATTTAGGCTGCCTGTCAGAGCATGATCAACACCGGTAAAACCTGATTCCGATCGAGAGAGACATCTTCACTGACCATCCTTCGATGCAAGATTGTGCGGTTTGATCGTTTGTAGAATTACCGCTGGATTTTGCCAGATTATGGCAAATCCCTGATTTTTGAGGGGCCAATCCAGTCGAATCGAACAATCGATCCAGCCAAGATCGATCGGGGTTTGATCACCCTCCAATGAGTCGAAGAGTCTCTGAGGAGGTGATGTCTGAATTGGGGAAGTTCGGAACAATTGGCCTCGACTAGGGGACGCGCTAGGCTAAGTCGGCGGTGTTCTTGGGTTAAAGGGCAATTGCATCTGAGGAACCCCGCTTCAGCCGAGCTAGGCTTTTTTAACTGAACTGAATGTTTGACAGCAATGAGTGATTCCGCAACTGCTCAACAACCCACACCGCTGAAGGGTAAAGCCCTACTGCAAAAACTGAAGGAACTCTCGAATCTGCCCCGTCGCGAAAAGGCAAAGCGCTGCGGCTACTACAAAGAGACCAAAAGCGGCCAAGTCCAGGTGAACTTGGCTGAGTTTTATGATGCATTGTTGGAAGCAAAGGGCACGCGGATTGATCCGGAAAGTGCCAAGGATGGTCGGGGTCGCGAACCGACCTATCGCGTGACGGTGCATCAAAATGGCCAAATCGTGATCGGTTCGACCTATACCCAAAGCATGGGTCTGAAGCCGGGCGATGAGTTTGAGATCAAGCTAGGCTACAAGCACATTCGCCTGGTGCAAGTGGACGGCAAGGGCGAAGAATAACTTGCAAAATAGCCCCTAGCACCAATGGGGGTAGACAAGGGGCTTAAGCTCTCTGTTCTCATTCCTGAGACAAGGGGCTTAAGCCCCTTGTTTTGCTGGTTTTTTGGGGGGTGCGTCTTGAAGGGCCTGATCTGCTCTTACTGATCTACTCTTACTGATCTACTCTTACTGATCTGCCCTTTCAATCTGCCCTGATTGGTTTGTGTTTTTGGGTTTGCACTTGTTGCCTTTCGGCTTGTACTTTGCAATTGGCGACTTGTGCTTACTCGCGTGGATTTTTGCGAGTTTCTAGCAACTTCTATCGCGCTGGGCGCAGGCGATCGAGTTCCCGTTGCAGGTCTTCAATTTGTTGGCGCAGGCGATCGGCTTCGGTGTTGCCGGTCGATCGCGCCGTGGTGGTTGCATTCGCCGTCACATTCACGGCCCCTTGAGCCACATCCCGTTGGTAGTCCCCGCGTCGAATGGCTTGATATTCCGCCGAAGTGGCCCAATCTTGGAGATAGCTGGCTCGCTCCACAGGGAAGGGATGGCTGCTGTACATGCCCTGGGGCAAGTTGTTGTAAAGAAAGAATTTATAAGCCTGATTCATGGCATCCGCGTCTAGGGATTGGTAGTCGCGGGCTTGCTTTTTGAATTCCGCAAGGCTCAGTTCTTGCAAATGTTTGGGACTGCCGCCGGCCACTTTCACCATGGTCATCAATACGGTGTCGAGATCATCGGTGGCAATCAGGGCGGCTCGATCGGCCGACAGTTCGGCCTTGCGCTTCCATTCATAAAACGCCATGACCAATGCGTTGCTAATCAGCATGTTGCTTAAGCCCATGGTCATTTGCCCCACCATGGAAGCCGCATACAGCGTCCAAATGGCCATTTGGGTGAGGGTGCTGTGGCCACATTTCAAATGTCCCAATTCGTGGGCTAACACCACGCGCAATTCGGCTTCATTCAGCAATTCCAGCAGGGCGGTGGTGAGCACCAAGGTGGGCTGTTCTTGACCAATGGTGAAGGCGTTGACCTGATAGCTTTGGCTGACGAACAGGGCCGGCTCCGGGAACACATCGAGGTCTCGCAGACATTCCCGCAGGAGCTGATGCAGGCTGGCGTATTGACGGGGCCCCACTTGGACGCTGTTGCCCATGTGGTAGAGATATTGGGGCCGATCGACCGCCACTTCTAGAAATTTGCGCGCCACCAAGTCAAATCCCGGCAGGCTTCGCAGGGCTTGCTCGGCTTCGCGATCGAGCGGATGACGAAAGGCTTCGCTGGAAATTCCGGGATAGCTAGGCATGGTTGGGAGCAAGGCCCCTCGGAAAGGGCCAAAACGACTGCAAGTTCAGCGTAGCGCGTTCCCCAGGATGGAGCGTCCTAAAGGCAACGATCGCGCCGTAACAGTTGTTGATAGGTCACCGCGCTCAGACCCAAGCCCCCGATCGCCACCCCGCCCAACACCCACAGATGCAATGCAATATCAGCGGCCGTGGCTCCCTCGCTAGCCACCCGCAACAGGGCTTCATTCATGTGGTAGATCGGGTCAAATCGGGCCAACTGTTGCAACAGGGGTGGAAACAGCCAGGCGGGCACAAAGCTGCCGCCCAAAATCAGCAGGGGCACGCCCAAGGCCGCCACCAACGCATTCACATCCTCCGTGCGCCGGGCAAATTGTCCCCCCAGCACAAAGCCCACCCCCACATAGGCCAACACACTCAGCAACCCGATCGCCCCGCCCAACCACCAGGCCCCCTGGAACTGGGCCCCCACGGCGGTGGCAATGATCCCCACAATGACCGCCTGGCCGAGGGCGATCGCCCCGTGAGCGAGGCTAATTCCCAAAAAATAAGCCATGCCACCCAGGGGCGACAGGCCCAGCCGCCGAAACGTGCCCGACTCTCGCTCGCCCACCAGGGTTGCCACCGTGCCGCCCAGACAGCTAAAAAACAGGGCCGCCCCCACCCAGGAAACCGGAGCCGCCCGCTCAAAGGCCGCCGCGATCGGCAGTTGGGCCCGCTCCGCCAAAATCAACCCATTCAGCACCAACACCAGCGCCGGAAACAGCGACCAAAACACCAAACTGCGCTTGCGTCGCCACAACTCCTGCAAAATCCGCCGGGCGATCGCCAGCGCCTGCCGACCCATTAACCGAAGCGCAGTCGGAGTCACTGGAGAGAGTAAGGTTTTGGGAGATCTGATCATCTTTCTGATCATCTTAAAAATCATTCTAAAAATTCGGTGGAGCCTTTGAAGTCATGATTTTGAGTGAGCCATTGCCCTCGATCGCGCCAGGAGAAAGCCCTGCAATCATGCACCGGGGCTGAATCCAAGCCCGCCTGAACCAGCCCGCAAAACTGTGATGGTGCGAATGTTTTGGTAGTTTAGGGTATGACTTGGAGTTTCCAAAACATTCCAAAACATTGTTGATGCTGAATTCAGCCCTCTACTCTCGGAAAATTTTGCCTTATCCTGTTCTTAGCTTGGTCAATGCATAAGCGTGATGAATGTAACCTTAGGCGAGTTTTACGATTCCCTACCTGATACCCAAGAATACCTAACCTTGGGGTTTTCACCGAGTGCGCAAGCTCGCAAAATTCGTTGGCGCAACTATGGACTATCGGCCGATTTTTTGGGCGACTATTTCGCCACCTTTTTTCCGGGCAACAATGAGGACGCGGCCGATAGCTCCAGCACTCAAGAAAATGTTAAGGCCTGTATTAGCTATGTCGCCAATGAACTCATTGAGAATGCGATTAAGTTCAGTGATGAACGGGTGAACAGCCCAGTCACTATTTCCCTCTATCTCTATGAGTCCAGCATCTTGCTTCTGGTTTGCAACAGCACAACGGCCGATCGCGCCATCCGATTTCAGAAGCACATCCATGATATTTTGACGACTGATCTTGACCTACTTTATGCTCAACGACTAGAGCAAATGGGGCGTGAAGAGTCCAATGAATCTTGCCTGGGGCTGATTTCAATCATGGCAGATTACGGAGTGAAAATGGGGTGGCGGTTTACATCGTCTACTAATGATGACAACTCCGTTGCGATCAGCGTGATGGCCCGACTCACAGTGTAGTGATTGACTATTAAAATGTCGATCGCCCTGGAACTGAGCAAAGAGACCAAGATATTGTCAAACTCTTGCCAGCATTTCGGTGATGGGGGGATCCCGAAACCTTGCATGGCCCAGAGCAAGTTCATGTAAGGATAGTTAAGGCTCGATCGCATGGTGAAACTGCACCAACTGCGATGGCTCATTCGCGTGACTGACTGGATCGGGTGACTGGATCTAGCTAACGGGATCTACCAACGGGATCTACCAACGGGATCTACCAACGGGATCTACCAACGGGATCTACCAACGAGATCTACCAACGGGATCTGAAGATGCGGCCACACCGGTCAGCATCACCACAGGATCACGATTCGATCGCGCCTTCTCCATGGTTCGCCCCCAGCCCTGCCGCCTTACATCATGGCCCTATCTTTCTGTTAATACTTCTTAGTTCCTGGTTTTCTCCAATGCCCCAGTCCTCCGCAATTTCCCACCACTCATTCGTATGGAACTAAAACAACCGGACTACAGCATTCAGTATGACCCCGCCACGGCAACGATTCTCTGCCGTGGTTCCCTGCGTCTGGACGGCCTTGAGGCTTACCGTCCTGTGCTCGATATTTTGGAAGCGGCGGCGGAAGAGTCCGAGAAAATCATTGTTGACCTCCAGGAACTCGAATTCCTCAATAGCTCCGGTATCAGTATGCTGTCTATGTTTGTAGTTCGGTTGCGACAGCGGGGGACAGCAAAGTTAACTTTTAAAGGATCCGCTAATATTGTTTGGCAAACGCGATCGCTCAAAAATCTCCAGCGCCTCATGCCCAGCATTGAACTAGTGCTAACTTAGCGATCATGAGCTTGGAGATAGTTTCGTGGGTCATAACCGGATGGCTTGCTCAGAAGGGATGGCTCAGAATGGCTCACTCAGAAGGGATCGCTCGGAGTAGATCGCTCAACGTCGATCGACCCTGAGTCATCACCACTGAGTCATCATCATGACAAGCCATCATTCGGTGGGTAATCCTGCAGTGAGCAATCCTATGGCATCGATCACGCAGCATGGATTCCCTGAATTGCCCCTGATCCTTCCAGGTCTGTGCAACGCTCGGTTCAACATTCATCGGTTCAATCACTAGGCTGTGGCGTTGATGTTGATTGCTCCCTCGGCTCTACCCTCTACAAGCGGTCTATGCCGCGTCTGTTTGGAGATACTGTGCGCGATCCCCAGTCGCTGCCCGATCCGGCGGCATCGTCTGATCCACAAGCGTTGATTGAAGAAAACAAACGCCTTCGCCAGCAGGTGGCTGCTTTAGAGCAAAGCAACCGCGATCTCCAGATCGCCCTTGAAACCACCGCCATCCATGGTGACTGTATTGAAAACGAACTACAGTCCACCCTGTCGCTGTACCGTCGCCAACAGCAGCGATTGCAGACGATTTTGAAGCAAGTGGCCCAACAGAAGCGAGATCTGGAGTGGGTTTTGCAAACCACGATCGAGCATAGCAGCGTGATTGAAAACGAGCTGTTGAGCGCCAATGAGCGGTTGACCATCGAGGCCCATCAACACCGGAACGCGGAACAAAAACTGCAATCGCTGTTGGGAACCATTACCCGAGAACGAGAAGACCTGGAGCATGTGCTGCGGCTGATTATTGAGCATGGGGATGCCATGATCGAGCAGCTCTATGTGCAAGCCACGGAAGCGGGAGCCAAGGCCACGATGGATGCCTTGACGCGCGTGGCCAACCGGCGGCGGTTTGATGAATATTTGGAGCAACAATGGCAAACGCGAGGCAGCCGGTCTGAGCCGTTGGCCTTGGTGATGGTGGATGTGGACTCCTTCAAGGCCTACAACGATTTGCTGGGCCATGTGGCGGGGGATGTCTGTTTGCAGCAGGTGGCGATGGCGATCGCCCAAGTGGCTCGATCGACCTCGGATTTGGTGGCTCGCTATGGGGGCGAGGAATTTGCGGTCTTGTTGCCCCGCGCCACCTTGCAGCAGGCGGAATTGGTGGGAACCCGAATTCGCCAGGCCGTGTTGGGGTTAAGCCTGCCCCATCCCCGATCGGCCGTTAACCCTTGTGTGACGGTGAGCGTTGGGGTGGCGGCCATCTCGCCCTCCTTGACCACCTCGCCCACCCTGTTGGTGTCCCGGGCCGATCGGGCCCTATATGCCGCCAAACAACAGGGACGCAATCGGGTGGTGGTGGCTGACGAACTCAGCAACGAAACGATCGCCCTTCGATCGGCCGTTGAAATGCGAATTCATTAGGATTAGCGCTGAATTAGCATTGAATTAACGCTAAATGAGAAAGATCTCGAATTGGGCCCAGAATTAGGCCGAAAATCAAGCCATCAATTAAGGTTTGGATCAGATTTTGGATCAGGTTTTGAAGCAGACTTTGAAACAGACTTTGAAGCAAATTTGGCACTGAGATTCAAATTGGGCCTTGAACCGGGCTGTTTCTGAATTGAGTTCTCCCCCAAATGGGATCAGCTTTACATCGTTTTGACCCGACATTGGGCGCAACCAATGACATGGCCTAGGATTGAAACGACGAACAAACGGTTTAAGTGACAAAATTTTTTAAGTAACATTTACGTATGAATTTACAAAGACGCTTGCTATTCATGATGGCGGGGGTTGCAGTGGTGGCCGTCTTGCCCACCATTGCCATTTTTCACTGGAACACCCATCACGAATTGATTCGGCGCTCCGAAACGGACGGCGTGCGCCTGGCCAACACCCTCAGCCGTGCTCTGTCGGTGTTGCGGGATGTGCCGGCCACCGTGGAAAACAAATTGGGCCAGCAAATGGCCGCCACCGCCACCGCCTTAGCTCAGTTAGTGGATTTGAGCCAAAAACGCGGCGAACCAACTGCCCAACTCCAACAACGAATTAACAAGATTCTGGCCGATTCGATCATTGATGAAGTTTGGATTTCGGATGCGGATGGATGTGCCCGCTTGCGACCGCCCGGGGAGGCGGTTTTTTGTTTTAATCCCGATCCGAAAAAACAACCCCAAGCCCATGTGTTTTGGCCCCTGTTGACGGGCAAGGCCAAGATGGTGATCCAAGAACCTCGGCGGCGGGAAATTGACGATCGCGTCTTTCAATACGTGGGGGTTCCGGGGATTGATCAGCGCCGCATTGTGCAAGTGGGGAACCATGTGGCCTTTTTGGAATCCTTGCGCCAGGCCCTGGGTCTCGATCGCCTGATTGAGGAGTTGCTGCGGGAACCGGACGTGCTGGGCATTTGGGTGATTGACTTGCAGGGCAAGGTGATTGCGGGTCAAGCTCGCCCGGAAAGCGGCCTCGGGAAGCAATTGGCCGAGCAGCAATTGTCTCTCTTGCGCAATAGCCTCAACACTCAGGCCACGGCCCGCGTGGTGAATGGCAATCTGCTGCATGTGATTGTGCCGTTGCGCGATCAGTCACAAGCCCTGCAAGGATCCGCCCTGGTCACCCTCTCGCTGAAGTCCCTGCAAGAGGCGTTGGCCACCCAAACCCGATTGCTCCTGATGGTGTCCAGCATGGTGCTGTTGCTGGTGGTGGTGGTGTCCTATTGGATGGCGGGTCGGTTGGTGGAGCCGATTGTGGCCCTGAATCGGGCTTCCCAGGCGATCGCCCGTGGCCATTGGGATCAACCCTTGCCCACCGATCGGGAAGATGAAATCGGCGCATTGGCCACCTCCTTTGCGCGGATGGTCACCCAACTGCAAGTGCATCTGGAAACCCTGGAACAGCGCGTCACTGAGCGAACCTATGACCTAGCGCGGGCTAATCAGGAAATTGTGACCCTCAACCAGCAGCTCACGGACGAAAATCGCCGGATGGGGGCGGAATTGTCCGTGGTGCGTCGTTTGCACCAAATGATTCTGCCCAAGGAAGAAGACTTGCTGAACACGGCGGATTTGGAAATTGCCGCCTACATGGAACCGGCCGATGAGGTGGGCGGCGATTACTACGACGTGCTGCACCGGGATGGCCGGGTGGAAATCAGCATTGGCGATGTGACGGGCCATGGCCTAGAAAGCGGCATGGTGATGCTGATGGTGCAGGCGGCGGTGCGCACCTTGCAAGCGGTGGGCGAAATTGATCAGGTGAAAACGATCAACACCCTCAATCGCTTGGTGTATGACAACACCAGGCGGATGCGATCGTACCGAAACATGACCCTTTCCCTGTTGGTTTATGAGCGGGGGTCACTGCGCCTCAGCGGTCAGCATGAGGAGGCGATCGTGGTGCGGGCGGATGGGTCGATCGATCGGGTCGATACCTTGGATTTGGGCTTTCCCCTCGGGATTGAAGCGGATGTCAGCAGTTTCATTGCCGAAGCGGAGGTCTATCTCAATCCCGGCGATTTGGTGGTGCTTTACACGGACGGCCTGACCGAGGCGGCCGACCACAGCAACCAGCTCTATGGGGCCGATCGCCTCTGTCGGTTGTTGCGAACCGAGCACCATCGCACCCCCCAGGAAATTTGTAAGTTGGTGGTGGATGATGTGTATCGCCACATTGGTGAGGCCAAGATTTTTGATGACATCACCCTGATTGTGATTAAGCGACAGCAGGAGCCGGCCGATCGCCCGATCGAGTCTGTTACGGAGATCGACTGGCCCAATGTTTGTAGCTTGCCGTCCTTGTCGGCTTAGGTCGCAAAATCCACGACTTCAACCCTGGTTCACCCCCGAAGGCGAGGCGGCAACTCCCTGGGCGATCGCCTGGCCCGCAATCCAACCCGTAGACCAGGCACTTTGGAAATTGAACCCGCCCGTGATGCCGTCAATGTCCAAAATTTCACCGGCAAAGTGCAACCCCGGGCAAGAGCGACTTTCCAAGGTTTTGAAGTCCACGGATTTCAAATCAATGCCGCCACAGGTCACAAACTCTTCCTTGAAGACTGCCTTGCCGGTGATTTTGAATTCTCCCTGCACCAACTCGCGCACCAACGCCTCGATCGGCCCCTTCGGTAAATCAGCCCAGCGAAAATCCGCCGCCACCCCCACCGTTTCCACCAATTTTTGCCAAAGCCGTTTCGGCAACTCCGGCGGCCCAGCGGTGGACACGGCCTTGCGTGGGTTTTGTTGCTTCAGGGTTCGCAGTCGATCGCGTGCCTCCTCTGCCGAAGCCGTGCCCAGCCAGTTCACCCGCAACAGGGCCCGATAGTGAGCCTCGTGGAGCGATCGCGCCGCCCAGGCCGACAACCGCAACACCGCCGGCCCACTCAGGCCCCAATGGGTAATCAGCACCGGGCCGATTTGCTCCGAGTCCGGTGGCTTTTTGCCTTTGCCACCCCGATCGGCCTCCGGCAAAACCAGCCGCACCTGGGCCCGCTCCACGGCCAACCCCGCCAGCGTGTCTAGCCGGGGATCGGGAATGGCCAGGGTGAACAACGAGGGAACCGGTGACACAATCGGATGGCCCAACCCCGCCGCCCAGCGGTAGGCCGTCGGCTGGCTGCCCGTGGCCAGCAACACCCGATCGGCCGTCAAAATTTCCCCCGATCGCAACTGAACTTGGAATTGTCCCGCCTCGTGGGTGATGTTGCTGACCGCCGCCCGCGATCGCAGCCGCACGCCCGCTCTTTCCGCCGCCCGCATCAAGCAATCGGCAATGGTGCTCGATCGATCCGTAATCGGAAACATCCGCCCATCCGGCTCGGTTTTCAGCAGCACCCCCTCCCCCACAAACCAAGTCACCGTATCGCGGGGTTGAAACCGGCTAAACACCCCCCGCAAAGCCTTGGCTCCGCGGGGGTAATGTTGCACCAACTGGGATGGCTCAAAGCAAGCGTGGGTCACATTGCAGCGGCCGCCCCCAGAAATCAGCACCTTGCTCAGAAATTGGGGCCCCGCCTCCAAAACGGTCACATCCAAGTCAGCATTCGCCCGCGCACAGGCGATCGCCCCAAAAAAGCCCGCGGCCCCGCCGCCCACCACCACCACTCGCCCCGATCGGTTCATGTTCGGGCGATCGTCCAAACTCATCCCCTAACCTCCCGTCACGATCGGCCAAAAATGGGCCCCAATCCGAAACAGACTCAAGCCAATAAAACTCAGCAGCGCCACAAAAATGACCGCATTCGCAATTTCCGATAGTTTATTCATGATGATTAGTTCAATAGGCGGTCGGTCAATGACCTGATTAAGATAGCATTACAAAAATCACACAATACCCGAATTAGCGTAAAAATTTAGAATCAAAGTAAAAAATCAAAAAACCTGAGTTGAAAACTCTGATTTTAAATTAAACAGTTATTATTAAATAGTTATTTCTTTCAAAAGATTAATCATTGCATTAATATAGCCACTGCCTAAAGCGAATTAGCACGCCATATCGTAAACACTATGAAGCAGTTAGTTGGTGGGCAATGCCCACCCTACAGACGAATCATTGAATGAGTCAATTGAATTTATGATCAACTCTGCGAGTTTGGTATTGCAGAGCACAGTAGGCAAATCTTCCTAATTTCTTTATTGACAGTTCTCGGTCTTTAAAACCAAGATCGGGTTATCGGTGATCCAATTTTTAGGGATCCACGATCAATTCCCATGGCGTGATTTGCCATCCATAAGCAACATTAACGTTTAATTTCATTATTCAACATTAATGTTGCTAAAGGTGCTGAAGTTGCCGCTGTTCTGATCTGAATCATTGGGTCTGAATGATCAGGGATATTGCGTTGGGGTGAATCTCTTCAGGTTCCGCATTTGATGCCGGTATTGTCAGTTAGGCAAGAATGATATGAAACCGTTAACCCATCGCACCAAAATTGTGGCCACGATCGGGCCGGCCAGCGATTCTCCAGAAATGATCCGCAAAATGCTTTTGGCGGGCATGAATGTGGCGCGGCTGAATTTTTCCCATGGTCACTATGATGATCATGCGGAGCGAATTTGGCGACTGCGGCAAGCCTCCGAAGAACTGGATTTGCCCCTGATGTTGCTGCAAGATTTGCAAGGGCCAAAAATCCGCGTGGGTGATTTACCACCCGAAGGAATTCCCCTCATAGAAGGAGAAATCTTAACCCTCGTCCCGATCGCAGAATATCAAAATCAACCCAACACCGTCGGCATTGACTATCCGCACTTGGCCGCCGAAGCGGAACCCGGCACACAAGTGTTGCTGGATGACGGGCTGTTGGAGTTATCTGTGCAACAGATTGATGGTCACGCGGTTCATTGCCAGGTCATTGAAGGTGGCATTCTCAAAAGTCGCAAAGGGGTGAATTTTCCCAGCCTAGATTTGCAGTTACCTTCCATTACCGACAAAGATAAACGGGATTTGGAGTTTGGGATTGCCCAGGGGGTTGATCTGATTTCTTTGAGCTTTGTGCGCAAGCCGGAAGATGTGCAGGTGTTGAAGGCATTGTTGGCGGCTAAGGGTGCGGAAATTCCGGTGTTGGCCAAGTTGGAAAAACCGCAGGCGATCGCCAATTTGCAGGCCATTATTGATGAGTGTGATGCGGTGATGGTGGCGCGGGGGGACTTGGGAGTGGAAATGCGCCCGGAGAAAGTGCCCTTGATTCAAAAACAGATCATTCGCCTCTGTAATCAAAGGGGAATTCCGGTGATTACGGCAACCCAAATGTTGGACAGCATGATCCATAATCCACGCCCCACGCGGGCGGAGGCCAGTGATGTGGCGAATGCGATTATGGATGGTACGGATGCGGTGATGTTGTCCGGTGAGTCGGCGGTGGGCAGCTACCCGATCGAGTCTGTCAAAATGTTGGCGCGGATTGCCACGGAGGTGGAACCCTCGATTCAATTTGTGAACTATCCACCCAACCAAAATGAGGATACGGATGCCATCAGTGAAGCCCTGCACGCGATCGATGAAACGATCGATTTGCAATGCATTGTGGCATTCACCGAAACGGGATACACCGCCCAACTGGCATCGGCGGAGCGCCCCAGAACAACCATCATTGCTTACACCCCCGACCCCAAGGTTTATCACCGTTTGAGTTTAAGTTGGGGAGTCAGGCCCATTTTGCTGAAGGGATTTAATGGGGAAACGTTGGCCTCTGCGTTGGCGCTGGTGGAGCAAGATTTGCTGGCTCGTCAATATGCAGCGCCGGGGGATAAGGTTTTGGTGATGGGCGGTGTTCCCTTTGGCAAGGCTGGAAGTACCAATTTCCTGAAAATTCACACGATTGCCGCCGATTAGCAAGGGAGACTGAGCATTTTGAGCACCTGGAGTCAGGAGCGATCGCCCTAAAATCCCAGCGATCGCGCCAAGGCCCTATGGCAGAATTGAGGGCGTTCAACCCGGGCGTTCAACCCGGCTGTTCCAACCCGACGGGTTTCATCTGACAATCTGCTGACGATCTTCTGACGATCTGTTGAGATGATCGATTGATCTGTCAGTTAATCATCTGTCAGTTAATCGGCAACCCGATCGCCCCTCACGCGCACCGACGCTACAAGCACCAAAATTTTTGCCAGCCATGACCAAATTCATCTTCGTAACCGGTGGTGTCGTTTCCAGCATTGGCAAAGGAATCGTCGCCGCCAGTCTCGGTCGGCTGCTCAAGTCTCGGAATTATTCGGTTTCCATTCTCAAGCTCGACCCCTACATCAACGTTGACCCCGGCACGATGAGTCCGTTCCAACACGGCGAAGTATTCGTGACCGGCGACGGAGCCGAAACCGACCTAGACTTGGGCCACTATGAGCGCTTCACCGATACGGACATGTCGCGCCTCAACAGTGTCACCACCGGCCAAATCTATCAATCGGTGCTGAACAAGGAGCGGCGCGGCGACTATAACGGCGGCACGGTGCAGGTGATTCCCCACATCACGGGGGAAATTCGCGATCGCATCCATCGGGTGGCCCGCAACACCAACTCCGATGTGGTGATTTCGGAAATTGGCGGAACGGTAGGGGATATTGAGTCGCTGCCCTACCTGGAGGCGGTGCGCCAGTTCCGCAAGGATGCGGGGCGCAACAATGTGCTCTATGTCCATGTGACGCTGATTCCCTGGATTCCGGCGGCGGGCGAAACAAAAACCAAGCCCACGCAGCACTCGGTGAAGGAGTTGCGATCGATCGGGATTCAGCCCGACATCATTGTTTGTCGATGTTCTCAGCCCTTGCCGGCCAACCAACGGGCCAAGCTGTCGGAATTTTGCGACGTGCCCGAAAGTTGCGTGATTCCCGCCATGGACAAGCCCAGCATCTATGATGTGCCCCTGAGCTTGGAAGAAGAAGGCCTCGCCCACCAAGTCCTCGATCTGTTGGGGATGGAGCCTCGCCAGCCGGATCTGAGCCGTTGGCGGAATTTGGTCGATCGCCTGCATAACCCCGTGCGCACCGTGACCGTGGCGATCGTCGGTAAGTATGTCAGCCTCAGCGATGCCTACCTGTCCGTGGTGGAAGCCTTGCGCCACAGCGCGATCGACACCCACAGCGAACTCAACATCCGTTGGGTCAGCTCCGAAGACTTGGAAAACGGGGGGCCCGAAAAATACCTCAGCGATGTGGACGGCATCGTGGTACCCGGTGGGTTTGGGATTCGGGGCATTGACGGCAAAATCGCCGCCATCCGCTACGCCCGAGAAAACCATATTCCGTTCCTGGGCCTCTGTTTGGGAATGCAATGTTCCATGATTGAGTGGGCCCGCAATGTGGCCGGTCTGCCGGGGGCCAACAGCGCGGAATTTGATCCCCAATGCGAAAATCCCGTGATTGGGCTGTTGCCGGAACAGGAAGACGTGGTGGACTTGGGCGGCACGATGCGCCTGGGGCTGTATCCCTGCCAAGTGCAACCCGACAGTTTGGCCCACCGGCTCTATGGCAAGGAGGTGGTTTATGAGCGCCACCGCCACCGCTATGAGTTCAACAATTCCTATCGATCGCAGGTGATCGAAACCGGTTACCGCATCAGTGGCACATCGCTGGATGGTCGGCTGGCGGAAATTGTGGAGTTGCCGAGTCACCCGTTCTTTTTGGCCACGCAGTTTCACCCGGAATTTTTGTCACGGCCCAACCGTCCCCATCCCCTGTTTTTGGGGTTTGTGCAGGCGGCGATCGCCCGACAAGCGCCCAGCAGCCCAGCCCCGATCGCCCCGCCGGAACCGGCTTTGGCATCCCTAGAGGCGGTGAATTCCGTGGAGGATCCGGCAGAAGATCCCCTGTCCACTTTTGCAAGTAATGCAGAGGCGGAATTGGCGAACTTGTAGAGTCTTGTAGAGTAAGGTTGATGTCGTTCGGGCGATCGCGCGGCTGTGGCACATTGGATTCAGTTTTCCTACGAACGCAACGAATATCTCGTGAATTTGGCGAGTATTCGGTTTTTTGCGCGTGACAGCAGCCAGCGCATCTCGTTTTGGCTGCCGGACTCTGCCATGCCCGTTGTTTTGGTTCCCCAGGATCATCCAACGGCCTACCGGCAGGTGATGGAATTTATCGATCGCCTGCCGGATGCCAACGCCGACTGTTACTGGGTGAATTTGGTTTACGATCGACGGCAATACACCATCAATCTGAAAACCATTCGGGCCTTCTCCCGATCGGCTAACGGGCGGCTGGTGTTTTGGTTGCCGGACAATGGCCAAGACATGGTGTTGCACCCGGAACTCAACGCCGAAGCCTATCACCTAGTGAACGACTACATCACTAAATGCATCACGGGCCCCGGAGCGATCGACCCCCTGATGGGCAATTGACCCCCCGATGGGCGATCGATATCAACACAAGCCTCAATCGTCTTGGGGGCAAGGGGCTTAAGCCTTCGTGGGGCAAGGGGCTTAAGCCCCTTGTCTGTGTTGATCTGGGGGCGTACAGGGTCGTGATTGCCAGACGCTACCAAGGATTGCCAATGACGGTGAACGCCGCCCAGTAGTAGGGGTGCGATAGCAGTTCCTGGCCGGTGGCAGCAATATCCGGCGGCAGAAACACCGTGCCACCCCGGGCCCCGGAGCCGCGTAGCTCATTGCCCTCAATTCGCACCTGGCCGCGCAGGAGCGCCAATTGGGCTTGGCGCAGGGCTTCCGACTTGGTGGGGGCCTGGCGCAACTGGCGATAAAACTCATTCATCAGGGCTAGGGTTCCCCGATCGCTCACATACCAAAGGCTGGCGATCGAGGCCTTGACTCCGGACGCGATCGCCATGCCCGCAAAGCCCAACTCCGCTTCCCGATCGCCCACGGCGGTTCGACAAGCACTAAGCACCAACAATTCCACCGGCTTGCTGATCCAGTCGATCGCCTGGATTTGCGCCAAGCTCAATCGCTCTTGCCAAAACTGAATAAACGACGCTTCGGGGCGACCGGCTTTGAATTCCGCATGGGTCGCCAAATGTACGATGCCATAGTCGCTGCGTTGGCGTTCCCGTTGCAGCGCCCCCAAGGTGAACTGGTTGTTCAAGAAATAACGACCGGGCCACAGACCGGGCCGATCGCCATTGCCGACGATCGCTTCCAGCTCGATCGGCACACCGGGCAAGGGACTGAGGTTGGTGGTGTCTTCAAACTGCGAAGCACCCATGGCCAGCACCCGCGATCGCTGGAGGTTGCCCGCTTGAGGATCAAAGAGGCTGAAGCCGGGAATTCGAGCGATCGCGTATTTTTCAATCAAAAAGCGCTGGCCATCGTGCAGGGCTGCCAAGGGAGCCGATCGCAACCCCTCGCCGGGGCAAAAAATCAGCAGCTCAATCCCTTCCGCCTGGAGCTGTGACTCGATCGGGGCAATCAACCAATTGTGCAAGCGTCGGGCATAGGGTAAATAGCTGACTCCGTTCCGCTGCACCGGGTTGGTGATGGCAACGGTCAGCAGCTTCACCGCTTCGTTGACGGTTGCTTGGGACGCGCCGGGAATGATTTCAATTCTGGGTTCGCTGCGGCCGGTGACCAACACCAATTCCACATCATTGTCCCGGGGCATCATGTACAGCAGCGCCGATCGCTGGCCGGTGCGCCGTTCCATTTCCCGCAACTGTTCCGAGACAATCGCCGCCGAAATGCGTCGGGCGGGTAAGTCGCGGTTGAATTGGCGTTCGTATTCTCCCTCCCACAACGCTTCGATTTTGTTGACCACGTTGGCGGGGGTGACGGGTTCGCTGGGCTGGCTGGCCCAACCCGGCGGCGCGATCGTGCTGCCCACCATTACGGCTGCCAGGCTCGCCGTCAACTGTCGAATCATGCGATCGCCCATGGGTAGTGAAAACGCTGTTCCTATTCAAACAAGGCAACAGGGCGATCGTCAGGGCAACCTCAGGACGATCGCTGTTGCGGGTCGATCGCATCCCGCAGCCCATCCCCGATGAAATTGGCGCTTAAAACCGTCATAAAAATCGCCAGCCCCGGAAAAATCGCCATATGCGGCGCGGTTTCCAAAAAATTCTGGGCATCGTAGAGCATTCGCCCCCAAGTGGGCACATCGGGCGGAAAGCCCAGCCCCAAAAAATTCAGGGTCGATTCCGTCAAAATGGCCGTGCCCACCGCCAAGGAAGCCGCAACAATGGCCGGGCCGATCGCGTTGGGCAAAATATGCCGCCAAATTAACCAGCCCGATCGGGCCCCCAAGGCATAGGCCGCCAACACGAAATTGCGTTCTCGCAGGGTCAGAAAATTAGCCCGAATTAACCGCGCCACGCTCATCCAGTTCAACCCGCCGATCGCCCCAATCACCAGCAGAAAAATCCCCAATTCCGGCCCCGCGATCGCCCGCAACGGTTCCCGAAAGAGATAAATCAGCAGCAACAGCAGGGGCAACTGAGGCAAGGCCAAAAACAAATCCGTGAGCCGCATCAACAGCCCATCCACCCAGCCGCCATAGAACCCCGCCACCGCCCCGATCGTTGTGCCCAAGGTGACCGCCACCAGCATCGAGGCAATGCCCACCGTGAGGGACACCCGCCCACCGGACAGCACCCGCGCCAACAAATCCTGCCCCCGATCGTTCGTGCCCAACCAATGGGCCAGGCTGGGGCCTTGGTAGGCGCGGCCATAGTCCAAGTCCGTGGGCGAAAGGGGATAGAGCCATGGGCCCACCAGGGCCGCCAGCCCGATCGCCCCCAGGCAAATTAGCCCAAACAGGGCCAACCGATCGCGACAAAATCGCCGCCAAGCCGCCCCCCACAGACTTTCCGAGTGATTCATTGACCTGGTTTGTAATTTTGTCTAATTTTGTCTAGTTCTGGCTTGTTCTGTCCTGCCCTATCGTGTTCTATAGCAACCGCACGATAGACCGCACCCTTTTTGCCTTATCCCATGACTGACTTTTCCGAGCCACCCAATCCCCAACATCTCGCCACCTTGATTCGTGGCACCAGTCTGTATTTAGTCGGGCTAATGGGGTCAGGAAAAAGCAGCACCGGCCGCCAGTTAGCTGCCGCCCTGGATTATCGCTTTTTTGACACAGATCAGTTGATTGAGCAGGCTGCTGGCCAGTCGATCGCCCAAATTTTTGCCACCGAAGGCGAGGCGGCCTTTCGCCAACTGGAAACCCAAGTGTTGTCGCAACTGTCCGCCTATAAGCGATTGGTGGTGGCCACCGGGGGCGGCATTGTCACCCAACAGGAAAATTGGGGTTATTTGCGCCATGGATTGGTGATTTGGTTGGATCCCACCCTGGAGACGATCGTGAACCGCTTGCAGGCGGATCCAGCCGAAATTGCCCAGCGGCCCCTGTTGCAGTCGCCCGACCCGGTGGCGGCCTTGGCGGAGTTGCGCGATCGTCGATCGGCCCAATATGCCCAAGCGGACTTGCAAGTGGCGATCGGGCCGGAACAGTCCCCCGCCCAGGTGGTGGATCAAATTCTGGTGGGTATTCGCGGAGTCTTGCGGCCGGAGGTGACTGGCTCCACCGAAAATTAATCAAGCTAGTTAATCAAGCCAGTCAATCAATCAAGTCAATCAATCACCGTTGATTACCCCCCAGAGGCCGCCATTGTGACCCAATCCCGTCGCCAGTTTGTTCAAAATCTATTGGCCGGTGGTTTGCTGGCCACGGGGGCGGCGACCTGGCTGCAACGGGCCGATCGCACCTGGGCCCAAAGTCCTCCCAATTTGGAGCCAGCCCCTCCGCCCGATCGGGGTGATTTGCGGATCATTGCCATCAGCGATCTGAACAATGGCTATGGCGAAACGGATTACCGCGCGGAGGTTCATCAGGCGATCGCCCTGATTCAGCGCTGGCAGCCGGATTTGGTGATTTGTGGCGGGGACATGGTGGCGGGCCAAAAGCTGGGCCTCACCCGATCGCAGTTCCAAGCCATGTGGGCCGGGTTCGATCGCACCATCTATCAACCGCTGTGCCAAGGGGGGATTCCCTTTGCGTTCACCTTGGGCAATCACGACGCTTCAAACATCACCTTGCCCGATCGAACTTTTAAATATGCACTCGATCGAAACGAAGCCGCAGCCTATTGGCGAAGACAGCGATCAACAATGAATTGGGACTGGGTGGATGATGCCTGGTTCCCTTTTTTTTATGCATTTCGGATGGGAAATGCCCTAATTGTCTCCTGGGATGCTTCGGGGCCCGTCATTAGTGCGGAACAATTATTACGGGCCGAACAGTTGTTTACCTCAGAAGTCGGCCGAGCAGCCCAGGTGCGATTGCTGTTGGGTCATATGCCACTCCATGCGGTTACTCCCCAACGCAACCAGCCGGGAAATGTATTGCGAGACACGGCTCCAGTGCAATCGCTCTTGGAACGGGCCCAAGTCACTGCCTACATCACGGGCCATCACCATGCTTACTTTCCGGCGCGTATGGGTATGGTCGATCTATTACACCTGGGATGTTTGGGAGGCGGTGCGCGATCGTGGCTGGGCACCTCTAGCACTCCAATCCGCACTTTGACCGTCATTGATGCACGGTTTGGATCTCCCAACTTGCGGTATAGCAGTTATCAACTCAATCCTTTCCTCTCCCTGCGTGATGATCAGCTACCTCGGGAAATTGTTGGGTTTAACGGTCGGTTGGTGCGGCGCGATCAACTACTGTCCAAAGATCATGCTTTGAAGCAGAAGTGTTGAATGACAGATTCAGGTTATAAAAAAGGGGTAAGAAGATGTAATTCTTACCCCAAACAATCAAAAAGTAGTACACCAATGTTACGCTCATT
>NZ_JACJSP010000026.1 GCF_014698235.1 Limnothrix sp. FACHB-406
GAACTCGGTTGTGAAACGCTGTTACGGCGACGATAGTTGGGGGGTAGCCCCCTGCGAAAATAGCTCGATGCCAGGTTAATAATTGAAGAGAGGGGAGGGGGGTTCTAGAGCATTATCTAGAACCCCTCTCCTTTTTTAGCGATGTTTAGAACCACCAAGGCTTGTGGGCCTAGGCTGGTTGAATCAGTAGTGACTGGCTCCTTAGCTCATCCCCAGAGCTTTATAGCAATTATTTGGATTGAACTAGTTAAACTGTTGGGCCGCTAGACCTATAAAGCTGAGACCAGCGGGTGAAACAGAAAAGCGACAGGGTAATACGATCAGTCCTTGTTCGATCGCCTGGCGTAGTAGTTGCCCATAAGTGGGGTCTCGATCGTCCCCGGGTGCGAAAGAATCGCAGTCCGATCGATTGATGAAGTACAGCATGACGGCTTGGGCTTGGGGCATCACGGCCATCATCTCGCGCAGGTGCTTTTGCCCACGATCGGTCACTGTGTCGGGAAACTTGGCTAAGGATCCATCGCTCCAGGTTGTATTCTTCACCTCGATGTAGATAGGTTTGCCGGATGAAGTGCCTTCTAGAAGGAAGTCAACACGGCTATTAGTACCGTATTTCACTTCTGATCGAACTGTTTCGTAAGGCTCTAAATCGGTCAGCAGTCGTTGGGTCAACAGCTCTTTAACTACTCGATTGGGCAGGTTGGTGTTGACCCCTACCCAAATTGGTTTTTGCTGATGCCCAAGAACTTCGATCGCTTCCCAGGTGTAAGCTAATTTACGCTTAGGGCTGGGATTGTGGGAAAGAAGAACTCGCGATCCAACTTCACAGACACCACTCATGGGGCCTGTGTTGGGGCAGTGGGCGGTAATGATTTCGCCTGAGTCTAGTTCAATATCAGCGAAAAATCGCTTGTAGCGCTTGAGTAGTCGTCCTTCCACCAAATTAGCGTAGCGATAAATTAATGTGTTTTCGAATATCGCAATAGTCATCCGTACTCCTTGGGTGATCGGGTGATCGCAGGCTAGCCTTGCACAATGTCTCCCAGAATTGTACAGAGCAGAGAACTGGACAACTTTTGAGTCCAGCTTATTAAGCTTGCCGTGCTACTACTAGATCCTCAAGCGATCAGTAAATTCACTTTCTACTCAATACTTTCAACTTATGTGGTGTACATAGGTTGATTGGGTAGACTGAATTCCACGTTCTTTATGCTTCAATTTCCCTTTTGAAGTAGAGATAGTGAAAGGTGACCCCGTTAGCTACATTGTCCTGGTTGACGCTGTGCGAGACGAGTTCCCATCCTTCTGAACCAGCAAGATTGAGTAGTTCTGGAAGAGTGGGGACTTCCTGCGTTTTACCAAACCATCCCCTCACCCTCTGCCCGTCAATATCGAGAATATTAATTTCTTGAGTGATTCCGCGACCCTTGAAGTCAAAGCGTATATTCTTGTACTCAAATTTCCTGGCCATGTTGTCTACAACCTCCAAAAATTGACTTCCTTACTCGAAATCAAAATCAATTAAGTGCTCTTAAGTAGAGTCTTTTGAGTTTAAATTTAAAAGAGATTCACTGTGAGTAAGATAGCATTTTCTTTTATGCTGTGTCAAGAATCATCAATCGTCGCACGTCTAAAGACTATTCACCGCTGTTGTGTTGCATGAAGATTTTGGTTTTCTAGACAAAACTTAAAAACCGATGCCAAAGACTGTTGATTCTTGTTAAGAATTTGGCAATCTTTGGCTCGAATAATTTGCACAGAATCATAGTTGACTGCAAGAGCTTTTAGGGAATATTATTCCCTACTTAAAGTAATCTTGGTAGTCAGAAGTATCGACCGAATTAACTGTGCCAACTTTATCAACCAAACCAAAGATCTGAGAATAGGCATAGGCGATCGCGCACATGGAAACAGGTGCAGTGACCAGGATGCCAACAAAGCAAAGAATCACGCCTGCCAGATTCAGCAGACCGAGGAGAAAGGAGAAACCAAAAATTCCCCACCAATGTTTGTTAACGACCTTCCGGCTCATTTCCATGGCGGGCCAGAACTGCACTCGCCGATCGATAATGAGAGGCATTCCCATGGAGTAGCAGATGCCCAAGTAGATCGCGGGAATGATGCCGACGAGCAGGAGAATCCCCCCAACGATGAGCAGGGGAGAGGGGGATTCGCTACCTTCGCTCATGGCAGTGCCGATGCCCAACAGAATTGCACCGGGCAGCATGGGCAGTGAGGAAATAAGACCGGAAACGAGGGCAAAAAGGAAGAGGTCTCCGAATTGGCTAAAGCCTTCAAAAAAGTCTCCGAAGCTACGAGCTTGCTCTCGTAAAATCTTGAAGCTGTAGATTAAAAAGCCTGCGTTTAAGATTGGGCCAATGACGGAGCTGGCGATCGAGCCGATACCTGGAATAACACCTAAAACGATGTTAATTAGAAGGACGACTACAAAGAAGCCCACTAAGGGGCCAGCGTCTTTCTGAAACATAGACCAGCCTTTGCCGATCCAGTCTCCTGAGTTGACGCTGTAGTCGCGATCGCCCAGTGAAGACCACTCGGGATTTTGCATGGTGATAGACTCCACGACGTTGAAACCAAGCACCCTGAGTCGTCGTCAGATCTTGTAAATCTTGATGACACAAGGGTTTGGCCACAAGCTAGCACCGGACTCCTCAGGGGTCGTCCGATTGAATGAATTTTTAATGAATGGTTGAGAGCCTGCAGACCAGGGCTGGAGGCTAGATTGGCCGAGGGCCGTGGTTAACGACTGGAGAGCAGGATCAGGCTGGCGAGCGTGCCGCTGTTCCATAAACCATGCAGCAGGATTGAGGACAGAAGATTGCGCGATCGGGCATAGACCACGCCAAGAACGATGCCCAAGGTTGTGAGCGGCAGGACTTCCGAGAGGCTGAGGTGGGCGAGGGCAAAGATCAAGCTGCTGAGGCCAATGGCTCCCCATGGGGGTAGGTAGCGAGTGAGGGAAGGAAGCAGGAAGCCGCGAAAGAGGGTTTCTTCAAACAGGGGAGCCGCGATCGAGGCGGTTAGGAAAAAGCAGGTGATGGCGACGGGGTCGCGGTTTTCGAGAACGATCGAGAGGATGGGATTGCTGCCCCCTTGCCCTTGCCAAATTTGCTGATTTGCCAGGGAAACAAGAATGACGATCGGGAGCGCCACACAGTAACCACCGATGCCCCAGGCCAGCCAGCGGCCATTTTGCCATTTGAACTGAAACCAGCCTTCCGGAAGAGGTAGATAGGATTTGACGGCGTAGCGCAGGGTTAGGACGCTCCCGGCGGCCATGAGTCCGTAACTGAAAAGGATGATGCCGGCTTGGGTTCCGCCCGTGAGGGTGCTGGGCTGAATGCCAAGCAGTTGCAGCCCGATCGATCGGATGAGGGGAACAACAATCTGTCCGATCGCAAAAAAGCCAAGGATGAACACTTCCCAGATGGTTTCACCCGTCCAAGGAACCGTCCATTGAACGGAGGCGAGGGACAGCAGTGAGTTAGATCCCTTCAGGAAGCGTTGCACCAGCAAGACGATCAGGCTAATGATGCCGCAGAGAAGGGCCAGGCCGGGGATGAGGTTAACGGCGGCCAGTTTCAACAGCAGAGACTCGGCTTGTAGGTTGGTTTCGGCAGCCAGGAGGCTGAGTTCAGCCGGCCGCTGTTGCAGACGGTACAGTCTGGCCAAGCTGGCATTGCGGAACCACCCCCCCAAAAATTGTCGGATGTTGTCTTCAATGCCTTGGGCAATGGCGGGCGGTAGCGCTGGGGTGACTTGGTTGGTGATTTGGTTGCGATTTCCCCACAACAGAGCCAAATTTTCCCGAATTTCGTCAAAGTCGCTGAGGAAACTTTGGGGATCGATCGAGTCGGGCACGGAAGCTGAAAGGCGGGCAAGCTGCTGCCAAGTGGTCAATGCGGCGGCGGAATCTCCCAACCGGGCCTGAAGCAGACCCAATCGTAGGTCTACGGCGGCCAGCTCGCGCAATTGTTGGGCTAGCCGATCGAAGTCAGAGTCTGGCCCCGCTGTGGCTAAGTCGCTGGCCTCAGAATTTGCCGATCGATTGTTCGCCGGGGTGGTTAATTCGCGGATGAATTTTTCTGCACTCAAGGCAGCTTTCTCGCGAAAGGCCTGATATTGCTGGCGAGCATCGGCAAAGGTGCGATCGCCCAACAGTTGCTGCCGCAGGACGGTGATCGGGTCGTCGGTTTCGGTCGGGCGATCGGGCGGTAAGTCCAGTTCTCCCGTGGCCCGCAACATCAGATTGGTTTGATATAGCTCCAGACGACTTTGGATCTGGGTTTGGGTAAAGCTGCCCACCAAGGACAACCCAGAAACCGACAAGGCCAACACGGTCAGCACCACTAAAACCAATCGCTTGAAATTTCCGCTTCCAGTTATTCCCGTCACAATGTTGCTGTCCACCGTTCAAATGCTGTTTTAAAGGTTAGCCAACTCGATCAATTCGACAAATTCGATGGCTTTGATCGCTCGATCGCCCGATCAAGACAATCCATGCAGAACTGCATCGCAAAATGCCATGAAATTTAGGAAATCATCCAAATTGTCCAGCCAAAGGTCATGAAACCCTTAACAGCTTACCTGGCCCTTACAAACTTATAAACCACGTTGCGGAAGCTAGTAATCCGATAAGTTCTGATAGATTCCGAAATCTTACTGAATTTATTTGTATCAGTTTTGTAATTTGTTAGGGTTTTTCGGAATTTCTTTAGCAATGCTCGATCAGGTGACTTGACAACTCTTTGGCCGGGGCGAGATTACCTGAATTGGCCTAACTCAGCCCTTTCATCCCTTCACCGCTCAGCTATTTCCTACAGCGGTCGTTAGGATCAAACCAGCTTAGGTCAAAGGCTGGCACGGCGTGACCAGGGTGAGCGATCGAAACCCAAAACCAGCACTCAAAAACAGCACTGGTTCCTAAACAAGGTTATTCGGTCACAATCTTCAACCACAGCTTCCCAGTTCTCCCGTGCCATAGCGCCTTTGCCTGCAACCTTCCTGGAGCAGCACCATGATTCGTTTGCTAGTTGGCATTCTTGTTTGGGTGATCAATGTTTTGTATAAAGATCGCCCCTATCCTCGGTTTTACGTGTTGGAAACCGTGGCCCGCGTTCCCTACTTTGCTTACATGTCCGTGTTGCACCTTTACGAAACCCTCGGTTGGTGGCGCAAGGCGGACTGGCTGAAGGTGCATTTTGCGGAATCTTGGAATGAATTGCACCACTTGCTGATCATGGAAGCCTTGGGAGGAAATCGGGTTTGGAGCGATCGCCTGATCGCCAAGTCTGCCGCCCTGGTTTACTACTGGATCATTGTGGGGGTGTATTTGGTGTCTCCCCAATCTGCCTACCATTTCATGGAACTGGTGGAAAAACACGCCTATGCGTCCTACAACAAGTTTTTGCATCAAGCGGAAGCCATGTTGAAAGCGGAACCTGCGCCGGAAATTGCTCAGCGCTACTACCGCGACGGAGATTTGTATCTGTTTGATGAGTTCCAAACGGCCCAAGTGCCCGAAAGCCGCCGCCCAATCATTGACAACCTCTACGATGTGTTTGTGGCCATCCGCGACGACGAAATGGAGCATGTGAAAACGATGGTGGCCTGTCAGCAGCCCCAGGATCAGGCTTGCCTGAGTCCCCATGAGGCGGGGAGTTTGGCTGGCAAGACCCCCGAGTCGCTGGAGGTGATCGCGCCGTCTTTGGAGATGACTCCCGATCGCCCGCAAATGGGTTAACCAACGGCGCAAACTATTGTGGGACTGGTGGGCCGGAAACCATAGCAATGACTGACCGCCACGGGTCGCCCTCGATCGCTCCTTAATGACCATCAACTTTTCCAGGCGGATCGGGTTTGCCCGGTTCGCCTGTATTCTGGACAGTCCCCCTGTTCTCTATCTGTGCTCCCGTTTTTGGGTGTTTGTCATGGCTATGCAAGGTGCAACACTTCCTAAAAATCGCGCCCTGGTGGCTCGCCACGCGGCCTTCACGGCCTTGGGGATGATTGAAGCGGGGGCCTATGCGGATGCGGCGCTCGATCGGGTCATGCGTCAGTATGGGGATTTGGACGGGCGCGATCGCCGGTTGGTGACGGAGTTGGTCTATGGCTGCACCCGACAGTTGCGGGCCTTGGACGGTTGGATCGATCGCCTGGCGACCCGTTCCGCCCAAGAACAGCCGCCGACCCTCCGCAATTTGTTGCGGTTGGGGTTATATCAGCTTATTTATCTTGATCGAATTCCAGATTCGGCCGCCGTGGACACCACCGTGGAGTTGGCCAAATTCTGCGGATTAAAGGGGCTAAGTGGGTTCGTCAATGGCTTGCTGCGGGGATATTTACGCCAAAAAGCCAAAAATCCGAACCCGCTGACCTCGGTGGCGGGTCTTGAGCCGGTGGAACGGTTGGCCCAAACCTACAGTTACCCAAACTGGATTGTGCAAACCTGGCTCGATCGCCTGGGGGAAGCGGAAACGGAACGGTTGTGCCAATGGTTTGACCAGCCCCCGACGATCGACTTGCGGGTGAATACCTTGGTGACCGATCGCGAAACGGTGATGGCGGCCCTAACGGCGGCCGGTGTGGCCGTCACCCCGATCGACCACCTGCCCAGTGCTCTGCGGTTAGCTGCCCAACGGGGCCACGGGGATGACCCTTTGGCAGAAACCATCGCCACCGAGCCAGATTCCCGATCAACCAATGGGCCGGACAATGGCCGGGCCTGGATCGCCACCCTTCCGGGCTATGGAGCCGGTTGGTGGACGGTGCAGGATGCCAGCGCCCAGTTAGTGGCTCTGTTGTTGGATCCGCAACCGGGCGAAACGGTGATTGATGCCTGTGCTGCGCCGGGCGGAAAAACAGCCCATATTGCGGCGCTAATGCAAGATCAGGGTCAGATTTGGGCAATCGATCGCGCTGGATCTCGCCTGCGGAAGGTGCAAGACACGGTGCGGCGGTTGGGATTGCGATCAATTCGGATGGTGGAAGCGGACAGCACCGGAGGCAAAGCACCCCTGGTCACCGCTGCCCGCAAGCGCGATCGGTCTCGATCGAAATCGGGCCCGATCAGCGGTTTAGAGGAAGTGCCCACCCAGTGCGATCGCCTCTTGCTTGATGTGCCCTGTTCTGGGTTGGGAACGTTGCATCGTCGGGCCGATGCCCGTTGGCGACAGACTCCAGAAACCGTGGCCCAGTTGGTGCAAATTCAGCGAGATTTACTCGATCGCGCCGATGCTTGGGTGCGGCCCGGCGGTGTAGCCGTTTATGCCACCTGCACCGTGCATGAGCCGGAAAATGGGGCGATTATTCGCGACTTTTTGCAACGCCATCCCCACTGGTCGATCGAACCGCCCACCCCTGACTCTCCCTTGGCTCCCTTTGTGACCGCCGCCGGTTGGCTGGAACTGTGGCCCCACCATTGGCAAATGGACGGCTTTTTCATGGTCAAACTCCGACGACAGCCATCAGATCCGTGAGCGTTGCGAGCGGCGACCACTATGTTTCAATGAATAGACGAGCAAAATTATGGTCGCCGAAATTACTCATTATTAATTTTTGATTATTAACGGCAATTGTTGCGTTTTAGGCGGGAATTTTAAGAATTGACTACTGACAAATTGACCGCAATTCCAGAGCCAGTCAGGGTCTGAGCCAAAATTGGGGTATCAGGGAGATCAGGGCAGGATCGAGCCGAGTGTAACGCTGTGAATCGATTTGTTGCATGACCTCGCGCAACAGCTATCGTCTTGTATCATTCCCTGCTGTTGGTGGCTATGGCGGTTATCTTATCAACATAAAGAAAACCTTAAGGAGGGTCTCTCATGAAACCTCTACTGATGCGGCAACTGTGGTCGGTGGTTGAATCGATCCAAACCAGCACCCTCTTGGCCTTGGATGATGACGGTCTGGTGAACTTTTTGGCCGATCGCCTCATGACCGGTTGCCCCGGAATTGATCGCAGCGATCGGGCCGAGCTGGATGGCTACCTGCAAGCCAAAGTTTCCCTAATTCGCGATTTGGCCAACGGGCGCTCAGTGGCTTAGGTGGCTGGCTCGATCGTGGCCCCTGAATCCATCACCAGGCACAGGCTCAAATCCAGCCACATGCTCAGCAATCGAACAGCCGAACAGTCGGCACAGCGATCGCTCAATGATCGCTTAATCAATCATTTCTAACCTGCCAGCGGATTGCTCAGAGCAGCGCTCAGAGTAGTCTGTGAATCTGGCGAAAACTGAGTTTGGCAGCAACTGGCAAAAACTTAATCTGGCTCAGCATTCACTTGGCTTAGCCGAATGGGATATGACGCAATCAAAATTCCCGACCAGCCGCCCATCAGCGAAATGCCCCAACGATGGACGGCTCAACCATGTGACTGCAAGCAAGCACCGGCACAAAGTTTGAGCGTGAGACTCTAAAGCCAAAAGCCAAAGCCAAAATCCAAAGCCAAAACCCAATTAGCAAAATCCAATTAGGGATATGACTGACTGGCGCTAGCCGTCTCGACGATCACGAGTTGGTGCTAGCAAGCTGGTGCTCGCGGGTGAATGAGGAAGAGTGGTCTGAGTGACCGTTTCAAAAAATGGGCGGTATAGGATTTGAACCTATGACAGCCTGCTTGTAAGGCAGGAGCTCTACCGCTGAGCTAACCGCCCCTAAGGGGTTTGAGTCGTTGTCAGGCGCTTCGACCGCTGACCGGATAACAATATACCAGAGATTTGGAATTTTGCTACGGTTTAGATCGCTGAGATTGCAAAATTGTCCTTTCTGATTGATTCTGTCTGGCTCCGATGGATGGTTTGCCATTGCCCGCTTTGCCCGCTGCGCCGTTGATTAACCCCGCGATCGAGATTGAATCGGAACCTGGGCCAACGGTGGATGATTCCGGGAACTCACCAACCCCGCCCCTGACTGCAAGGCCGGTGCTCTGTTTGGAGCACGATCGGTGGCAATTGTTGGCGGAGGCGATCGACCAAAATTTGGAACGTCAAACCACCTGGGTGCGACCGATCGTGCTGGCGGAATACGCCGATCAACTAGCCCGGGAAGCTAGCGATCGTCCCCAAACGATCTATTCGGAAGAATATGCTGTGGACTTGGTGTTGCCAAGTGCCCTGTTCCGGGCGGCATTCGATCTGGAACTGCTGAACTTGCTGGCCCTGAAGCCCCATTGCTTGCCCAACATTGAACCGGCGGCGGGCCGCATGGTTTTCCAAAAATTTGTGCGACTACTGTTCGCCCGCAAGCTCCCACCGATGCGGATCAGTGGGATCCCGGAAGTCCGTTGATTAACCCTCGCTGAGGTGTTGAACAAGGGGCGATCGGGCCCAAGGGTGCTGAGTCGTGCCGCAGCGATTTTCGATCAAGATCTCTGATCAAGGACTTTTTGGCTCAAAGACTTTGACCGAAGCTTGCGATCGGGAGCTGTGGACTAAGACCCCTGACTCAACTGAATTGACTGAATTGAAAGTCTATTTGATCGGAATCCGTGGGGCTGGATTGACTGGATCTCGATCGATTGGATCAGGCCAATCCGGCTGATCGGTTTGATCAGGGATTCGATCAAAAAGTTTTGATCAGGTAGTTGCCATGAAGCTTAAGAGGAGCTTAAGATTTAGGCATCAAGCTTTTGACTAAACGCTCGGAACCAGTTGGATGCGACCTTCATCCATCTCGCTCATGAGAAGTTCCAGCGCTTCATAATCCGCATCTGAAACATAACCCTGGCGGGTTAACTCATAATTGATCTCGTTCTCGATATCGGGAGTCAGTTGGCGGAGATAGAGGGCCTTTTCCACCAACCGCCGGATTGCATGGGTTGCTTTCACGGTCAGCTCCTGTTAATTACGAACAGTTGGCTATTGGTATTGTCGGTTGTTGGTGCGGGAGCTGATGCGATCGCGCCGCTTTTGTCTGCGTGATCTTTATCACCATCGCACGGATGCCCACTGACGATTGAAATTAGCCTATTCAACAAGCGACTTCCTTGGAATTGATCGCTGTGCCACTGTTTTGTCCGGATTGAGTTTGGCTGGATTTTGCCGAATTCGGAAGTTTGCTCGGTACGATCGAACTGAGTCCACTGGAGAATGCCTGTGACCGTTGCTGTAGACCAACTGATCACGACTGAGATTAATCGCCCTGCCCGCTACCTGGGGAACGAACTGGGATCTGTCCACAAGCCCTGGGAGTCGGCCACGGTGCGTTGGGTGCTGACCTACCCGGAAATTTATGAGGTGGGCGCGTCGAACCTGGGCCATGTGATCCTCTACAACATCATCAACGCCCAGCCGCGCCAACTGTGCGATCGCGCCTATTTGCCCGCCCAGGACTTGGCCGACAAGCTGCGAGCCAGCCAAACGCCCCTGTTTGCCGTTGAAAGTCGCCGCCCCCTGAGTGATTACGACATCTTGGGCTTCAGCCTCAGCTACGAGCTGGGGGCCACCAATATTTTGGAAATGTTGGCTTTGGCCGGGTTGCCCCTGACTTGGGCCGATCGAGCCGATCTCCCGATCGCCGACTGTCCCTTGATCTTCGCGGGCGGGCAAACGGCCACCTCCAACCCGGAACCCTACGCGGACTTTTTTGATTTTGTGGCCCTGGGTGATGGCGAAGAGCTGCTGCCGGAAATTGGCCTCGTGATCCAAGAGGGCAAAGACGCGGGCCTCAGTCGCCAGGAAATTTTGCTGGACTTAGCCCAAGTGCCGGGGGTCTACGTGCCCCAGTTTTACGAGATGGCGGCCGATGGGTCAGTGCATCCCGCTCGGCCCGATGTGCCGGCCCGGGTGCTGCGGCGGGTAGCTACCCCCATGCCCCACTACTCGATCGGGCTGGTTCCCTATGTGGAAACGGTGCACGATCGCCTAACCGTAGAGATTCGCCGGGGCTGCACAAGGGGCTGTCGGTTTTGCCAACCGGGCATGTTGACCCGCCCGGCCCGCGACGTAGACCCCGAAGAAGTGATTGACGCGGTGGCCGACGGGATGCGCGCCACAGGCTTTAACGAGTTTTCGTTGCTGTCCCTCAGTTGCTCTGATTATTTGGCCCTGCCGGCCGTGGGACTGGAGATTAAAAACCGGCTCCAGGGCGAAAATATTACCCTATCATTGCCCAGCCAACGGGTCGATCGCTTCGATCAAAACATCGCCAACATTCTCGGCGGCACGCGCCAAAGTAGCTTGACCTTTGCCCCGGAAGCGGGAACCCAGCGCCTGCGGGACATCATTAATAAGGGCTTGACCAATGAGGAACTGCTGCGGGGCGTAAAAACCGCCTGGGAACAGGGTTGGGACAAAATCAAGCTCTATTTCATGATTGGGCTGCCCGGGGAAACCGATGCGGACGTGTTGGGGATTGCGGAAACCGTCCGCTGGCTCCAGCGGGAATGTGGCGCACGCGGTCGCAAGCGAATTCAGTTCACCCTGACGATCTCCAACTTCACGCCCAAGCCCCACACGCCGTTCCAGTGGCACACGGTTTCAACGGCGGAGTTTTTGCGCAAACAGGATCTCTTGCGCCAGGAATTTCGGACGATTCGCGGCCTAAAGGCGAATTTCACCGATGTGCGGATCTCGGCCATGGAGGATTTTGTGGGCCGGGGCGATCGCCGGTTGGGGCCGGTGGTGCGCCGGGCTTGGGAGTTGGGCGCGGGGATGGATTCCTGGTGGGAAAGCCTCGATCGGTCCTTTGGGGCTTGGCAACAGGCGATCGAGGAAGCCGACCTGCATTGGAAATATCGCCAAGTGGAAGCGGGTGAGTGGAACGCCTTTGAAGAAGGAGAATCGGCCGCACCGGAGGCGATCGACCCGGCCGCCCTGCTCGATCGCCCCTTGCCTTGGGATCACTTGGACAGCGGCGTGGACAAAAAATGGCTGAAAGAGGATCTGCAACGCGCCCTTGAAGCGGCCACGGTTCCCGACTGCTCCTTTGAGGGCTGTTCCCATTGCGGGGTCTGTGGCTATGACTTTGGCAATAACGTGGTGGTGCCGCCACCGGAAATTCCGCAATTTCAGGGCCACTTCAAGCCCAATCAAACCCGGGCCCAGCGGGTGCGGCTGCGGTTTGCCAAGCGGGGCGAAATGGCCCTGCTCAGTCATTTGGATTTGATGCGCCTGCTCGATCGCGCCGTGCGTCGGGCAGCAATTCCGGTGTCCTACACGGGCGGTTTCCATCCCTCGCCCCGGATTGTGCCGGCCCATGCCCTCTCCTTGGGCGTGACCAGCGAGGGAGAAATTCTCGATCTAGAACTCACGGATCTCTGGCCCCTGGCGCAGATCCAGGCCGCTTTGGCGGCCCAATTGCCGGTGGATTTGCCCCTGCTGGCGATCGAGGAAGTGCCCCTAAAAGATCCGGCGGCGAACCAACTGCTCGATCGCGCGGAATACGAAATCACCGTCACTGCCACCGATGGCGGGGCGATCGATTGGGCTGCCGCCTTGGCTGTTGTGTTCGATCGCCCCGAATGGCTCTGGGAAAAAACCACCAAATCCGGCAAAACCACCCAAGTGAACCTGCGCGATTGGCTAGATCAGGTGCAACTGATTGACCCCACCGAGCCACCCAAGGGCGAATCCGCCACCCTGCGATTCCGGGGCCTCTGCCGCAACGATGGGCAACAACTGCGGCCCGAGCACCTGGTGTGGTTGCTGGAGCAAGCCACGGGCCAAGACATCAGTTTGGTGCGATCGCACCGGTTGCAACTGCTGTTGGCGGCCGCAGTGCGATCGGTTGCATCTCCCGAGTTGGCAATTGATTTGGCAATTAGCAACTAATTGATCGGGCAATTAATTGATCGGGTAACTGAGGCGTGGTTAGGTAGGCGTGGTTAGGTAGAGGCGATCGTCCATTGGTGGCTGTATTCCTGGGTTGCTGCTGCACGCTGTTACCGTGAACCGTGAACAAGTCTCGCAAATCATTGCAATTCGTAACAATTTGCGAGAAGAGTCGCATGATTCTAGTGAACCCCCCAGTTCTGTGCTAGCCACCTGCTACACTGGAGATGACTGCTAGGCAATTGTCCCGGTGCGCGACACCACCAAAGACAAAGCCTCAGCAGCCGATCGCCTTCAAAATCAATCGAGCCAGGCATTTACCCAGAACGCGCTTAGTGCCCGTCCTCGATCGAGCGCCTGTGCAGCAGCGAAAATATCCCGAGCCACCGCCAATCCTCAGGAATTGCCTCGGCGATTGAATGCCGCCCACGAATCTAACTCTTTGCGGGCAACCACACCTCAGAGCCAAACTTGCTCTCGATGATGTAGGAAACCCGCAAGATGCAGGGTTAAGCTCGTAACATCTGCTTTGGCCAATCCCTGTTAACAAGTCACCGGTTCCAGACTGAGTGAGAGTTGCTCAAGCTGTGCTGGATAGGGGGTTTTTAACAGGCCAACAAATCCAACGTGCTTTGATCGAATTGTGTCTGGATCAAGTTGTCGATCGCCATTCAGTCGCAACCCTTTTGGGTCAAGTCTCGATCAAAGCCCCATACCGGGGTCTTCTTGATTGATCGCGAGTTTGTTCGTTGGTTTGGCCCTGCGCAGTTTGCCTCAGTCTTGACTTCTGCTTCTGGGCAATTCCCCGGTCGAGGTGAATGTCTCCGGTATTTCTAGCTGCTCGATTGAACCGAGAAATCAATCGATGCTGTGCTGCTCCTTGATGGATGCAGCCGCACACCCTGTTTGCTTTTCTCGATCGAACCTGCATGAAGCGGTTGGTCAGCGAGCCTTCGATTAATTACTGTCTTATCCCCGGCGACGGTCGCCCCCTGCATCCTCTCGGCGGTGCAGTAGACCGCATGTGGCGATCGCCCGTGAATTCCCAGAGGAATCTGCATGCCCAAACAAATTATCATCGCCGAACAGCACCGCATTGCTGCCGTTTTTAGCGAAGATCGCGTTCAAGAACTGATCGTGGCCACCGGCAGTCACCAGGTGGGCGACATTTACCTCGGGGTGGTGGAGAACGTGCTGCCCGGCATCGACGCGGCCTTCGTCAACATTGGGGATTCCGAACGCAACGGGTTCATTCACGTTTCCGACTTGGGCCCGCTGCGGTTGCGCAAAACCGCTGGTTCGATTACTGAACTCCTCGCGCCGCAGCAAAAAGTCTTGGTGCAGGTGATGAAAGAACCGACGGGCAATAAGGGCCCTCGGTTAACCGGCAAAGTCAGTTTGCCCGGTCGCTATTTGGTGCTGATGCCCTTTGGGTCGGGGGTGAACCTGTCCCGGCGGATTGAGCGCGAGAACGAGCGCCACCGACTACGGGCCTTGGCCATTTTGATCAAGCCAGCGGGGATGGGGCTGTTGGTGCGCACGGAGGCCGAGGGCGTGGCCGAAGAGGCGATCATGGAAGATCTTGAAGCCCTGCAACGCCGTTGGGAATCGATTCAACAGGAGGCGGCTTCGACCCGTGCGCCGGCCCTGCTGGAACGGGACGATGACTTTATTCAACGGGTGTTGCGCGAGGCCTATACCCAAGAAGTGAACCGAGTGGTGGTGGATTCCCACTCGGGCATGAAGCGAATTAAGCAGCAGGTGACCCTCTGGGCGGGCAGCAAAACCTTACCGGGCGTGTCGATCGACCATCACCGGGAGCGATCGTCAATTCTGGAATATTTCCGGGTGAATGCGGCGATTCGCGAGGCCCTGAAGCCGCGTGTGGATTTGCCTTCCGGTGGCTACATCATCATTGAACCGACCGAAGCCCTGACGGTGATTGATGTGAACTCCGGTTCCTTCACCCGATCGGCTACGGCCCGCGAAACGGTGCTTTGGACGAACTGCGAGGCGGCCACGGAAATTGCCCGTCAGTTACGCCTGCGAAATTTGGCGGGGGTAATTGTGGTGGACTTCATTGATATGGAATCCCACCGCGATCGCCTGCAAGTGTTGGAACATTTCAGCAAGGCGCTGAAGTCCGACAAGGCCCGGCCCCAAATTGCCCAGCTTTCGGAGTTGGGCTTGGTGGAACTGACCCGGAAACGTCAGGGCCAAAACATCTATGAGCTGTTTGGCCGTGCTTGCCCCACCTGTGGCGGCCTGGGCATTTTGGCCCACCTACCCGATGAAGCGGACGATGCGGAACCGGTGAGCCTGTTGCCCAATGTGGAAAGTGGCGATCGCCGCAGTATTCCGATGCTGCAAAAGAGTCGATCGAGTGTTGGCAGTCGTCGCTCGGTTTCCCGATCGCGCGAACTCCCCCCGGCCGCTGCGATCGCCAGCCTCCCCAGCTTGGAAGATCCCTTGCCTAACTTGCAGGATTTGGATCTGAGCAACCATCCCAACTATCAAGAGTCCCTGAATGGCAGCAACAGCCGCCGTCGCCGTCGCCGTCGCGGAGGGAACGATGAGCCGGTGAGTCGGCGTGGGGCGGCCAGTTTGCCGGTGGCGGCAGAACCCGAGGTGGATGAAGCACCGTTGGAGCCGCCCACGGTGGCCGCCGCCGCCCAACCCAGCCCCGCCCCCGCCGCCCAAGGCCGCAATGGCCGACCGGAACGGAGCCGAGGGCGCGGTGCTCGGACTGCGGAACCCCGGGAAGTGGTGGCCGTGACCATGACTTCGGAAGAGCAGGAAGTTTATGCCTGGATGGGGGTATCGCCGCTGCTGTTGAGCGATCGACAGCCGGAAAACCCGGAAAGCGCGATCGTCTCGGTGCTGTTACCGGGTCAGACGGCTCCGCTCGTTCCGGCTCCGCAACCGGTGGTGGACTCGATCGAGCCGGCCGAAGGGAATGACCCAGCCCCGATCGCGGCGGAACCGGTTCCCACGGAATCTCTGCCTTTGAATGTTTCCAATGGGAATGGGGCCGAGGAGCCGCCCAGTGGCTTGCCGGAAATCGTGTCCGTTACGCCCGGTGGGGATGCCAACGGCCGGCCGCGCCGCCGTCGTCGTCGATCGAGCACTCGCGCTTAGCCCCATGGGGAGTAAAGCGGTGCGGTCTAGGGATGGGGCGATCGTGACGGAATTGCTGCCCGATCGCTCCCTGGCCGACTCCATGGCTCCGGCTCCGGCTCAATCCCCTTGGACTGCGGGGGTGGATGAGGTGGGCCGCGGCGCACTTTTTGGGCCCGTGGTGGCAGCGGCGGTGATTTTAACGGCCGAGGCAGAGAGCGACTTGCGGGCTTTGGGCGTGCGGGATAGTAAGCAACTGTCGGCTCGCCAGCGTCAAGCTCTGGTGGAACCCATTCGCGATCGGGCGGTGGCCTGGGCGATCGCGGAAGCTTCTGTGGCCGAAATTGATCAACTCAATATTTTGCAAGCCACGTTCCTGGCCATGCGGCGGGCCCTGGAGCAATTGCACCCGCGACCCGATCGCTGCTTGGTGGACGGCAATCGACCCATTCCCAACTTGTTTTGCCCCCAAGAAACGCTCATTCAGGGCGATCGACAATCGATCTCGATCGCCGCCGCCAGCATTTTGGCGAAAGTTCACCGCGATCAACAGATCATTGACTGCGCGGCGCAATATCCGGGCTATGACCTAGCTGCCAACAAGGGCTATGGCACGGCGGCCCATCGAGCAGCCTTGCAAACCCTTGGCCCCACGCCGCTCCATCGACGTTCTTTCGCCCCCTGTCAATTGACCCTAAATCTCAACGGAGTCCCGGGTTAGGGTTCTTCTAGCATCGTCAATCCACGCAATCTCATGATTTTCCGTCCCTCACTCTGCACTGGGCGAAGGACGACGTTTTGCAGTCAATTTGTCCTGTCGCCGTTGCCAATCCAAAATCGCCAGATCAAGCAAATCTTCTAGTGAAGAAAATTGATCATCCCAGTGTGGATTCCAGAACTTCTTTTCATAAACAGATTGATAGAAGTTCAAATATCCTGTGAGCGTTACTTCATATCCATAGGATTTCGCTTGTTCTGCTGTACTTCGCATCATCATATGAATATGCCATTTACTGCATCTATTGGGCATTCTTAAAGTCTGAATTGAAGAACTAAGGGAATATTCTAAATCGCTTTTTTGCAAGAGAACTTCAACCTTAACGGTGTTAAAAGATAACTTGACAATGCTTGGTAGATATAGAAAAAGTCTAGGAGCCTTATCTAGGGAAAGCTGCTCAAATCGGGCTAAAAGCCTTTCCTCTGACTCGCAGAGACTTGTTTTACTCCGCATTTGACCGTAGGTTGCTGTGCTAGGTGTAACAACTTCTCCTAGTTTTGGACTAAAGCTTAGGATGTAATCACGAATTGCCAAGAGGTTTTTTTGATCAATCTCCGAGCGCTTCGATAGAATCGATTTCCAATTTTTATCAAGCTGACTCAGTGGATCAGGTTCCGCTGCTGTCGGAAGTTGAATATGGGGTGTTAGATCAATGGTTTGAATCGTTGATTTTGCGTCAGGAGTCTCCCAAGACACCAACTCCAACAGAAATTGATCGTGCTGTTTCCGAATGTGGAATGTCCATAATTCGACAGTGAGGCGATGGTATAGCCGATCAATGAAATTGTGACGGTGGAGAGATGGGGCGATCGCAACCAATCGGGGTGACTTAGATGTATCAAGATCTGGTAAATCAGGACGCTCCTCTAGAAAGTTGTGATAGTAGCGCGTGAGTTGCTGGACAACATAGCGATCTTCTTCATTTTTAAGTTCTAAAATAACGGGCTTCCCCTTGGGACTCCTGGCAATGATGTCACAAGGCTCGCCGCACATTCTGAGTTGACGGGCGAGGGGCTGAAAATTTAGCCATTCTTCGAGGTTTTGCCAAAGGAGTCTTTCAAAAGTGGCTTCACTTTCAAATTGCCATTGACCGTCTTTTTCAATCAACATTGCTCGTTGCGCCTAGGGATAGAGAGCCTTGCCGGTGCTGGGGTCGAATAGGTAGAGTTGCTCGCTGGGAATCGACAGCCACAATTCATCACCCAGGGCGATCAGGCGATCGGGCGGCAGGCGCACTTGCAACGGTTTGGCCGGGGCCTCTTCCAAAGTGCGCACTAATCCCCGGTCGATTGGTTCCACCAGCGCGTAGGTTTCCGACCCCAGCGCCTCCACCTGCAACACGCGCACCGGTAAATTTTTGGGCGCGGGCAAACCATCGCTCCAGTGCTCCGGCCGCACCCCCAGCCACAACGCTCGACCGTCGTAGGCTTCTAGGGCTTTGTCCCAAATTTCCGGCAGCGTCATCCGAAAGTCGCCATTGGTCAGCAGGGCCGGCCGTTTCACCCACACGGGCAAAAAATTCATGGTGGGCGAGCCGATGAACTCCGCCACAAACCGGTTGGCGGGCTGGTGATAGAGTTCCAGCGGTGCGGCGATTTGCTGGATTTGTCCGCCGTTGAGCACCGCAATTCGATCGCCCATGGTCATGGCTTCCACCTGATCGTGGGTGACGTAGACCGTGGTGGTTTTCAGTTGGCGCTGGAGTCGCACAATTTGCGATCGGGTCTCCGTGCGTAACTTGGCATCCAAATTACTCAGCGGCTCATCCATCAAAAAGACTTGCGGGTTTCGAGCGATCGCCCGGCCCAGGGCGACCCGCTGCTTTTGACCGCCGGATAATTCCTTGGGCAGGCGATCGAGCAGATGGTCAATTTGCAACATGGTGGCCACTTCGCGCACCCGCTGGCCAATTTCCCGCTCTTGGGCTGACTCGTACCGCAAGGGGGCCGGCAGTCGCCGCGTCAGCCCCACCGCCAAGGGTTCCCATTTTTGCCACCCTTCGGCGGCGGGGGGATTCAGCCGCCGCAACCCAAAGGCGATGTTGTCATAGACATTCAGGTGCGGGTACAGCGCGTAGCTTTGGAACACCATGGCCACGTCCCGCGCCTTGGGCGGCAACGGATCGACGCGCCGATCGCCCACCCAAATCTCGCCGCCCGTCACATCTTCCAGACCCGCGATCGACCGTAGCAAGGTGCTTTTGCCGCAGCCGGAGGGCCCCACCAGCACCAAAAATTCGCCATCCTCGATCGTCAGGCTAATCCGCCGCAACACGGCCGTGGGACTGCCACCGGGCGCGCGATCGCGGGGCGGATAGCTTTTGTAGACGTTATCCAAAACGACACGAGCCACGGCAATTCAACTAGAGCGCAGGTCTCGACCATTATATGGATTGGTCTGTGGGGATTGGTTATTTGGGGTTATTTGGATTCGCGAAACACGACGCGGCGATAAATTTGGGCGATCGGCAGGGTGGCGGGCAAGGTTTTGAGGGCGATCGCTTGGGTTCGATCGCAATAGTCGCAAAATTGCCAGTTTGAGTCATCCAACTTCCAAAAATGGGTGATGAAGGGTTCGTCTTGCCGCACCAACAGATATTCCGCAAACTCAGGAATCGATCGATAAAATCGAAACTTGTCATCGCGATCGAATAGTTCCGTAGAAGGCGACAGAACCTCAACCAAGAAACAAGGATTCAGCACCTCATCATCCCGATCGTCATGCCGTTGCGGCGGCCCAGCAATCACCATCACATCGGGATAGGTTCCCCGTTGATAGGTAGGAATCCAGAGCCGTAGATCACTGTTAAAAACCTCAAATTGGGTTTGATCCAGTTGGCTAATTAACAGATTGCAAATCTCCGTCGCAATCCGGCTGTGATGAATCGATCCGCCCGGCATTTCCCAAATCAATCCATTGGCATATTCGTGGCGTTGTTCCGATCGTTCCTCAAGCGATCGGTAGTCGGCTAATGAGTAGCGCTGTTCAACCGCTAGCATGATGGTATTTACTCCTCTGGATGGTCGATAGTTTTCAAAATCACTTGGAAGATTCCTAAGATTGTTTGGATTTCTTTAAAGTAATATTCATCTCGATCGATATAGACCGTGCGATCGCGCAGCTTCAAAAATTTCCAAGTTGTGCCCGTTGTCACGGCTCCATAAATCCAAGGTAAAGGGCGATTCTCTCGCTCATTAAACAACCAAGCGGCGTACATGGTGGCAATGCATTGACCCAAGCCCGCTACGATGTCTTCTTTTTTCGCTTCCACAACGGCGATCGCGGGTGCTGCAATATAGAGCTGCTCAGGACTTAGGCTCAATAGGTAGTCACACTGACCATATAACCCCCGCTTGCGATCGACTGTGAAACTCCGTCCCGAAAACAGGCTAATTTGGGCATGAACCTGCTTGCGAACTTCCGTCAAAATGGGTGCAATAATCCATTCCGATCGGGACTTCTCTGTATTAATTGCGAGGGCCATGGAAGTCCCTTCGGCTAGGGTCAGTTCTAAATAAGGACTAATGGTCACGGATGGAATTTGGCCAAGATCAAAGAGCGATTGATCTTCAATTAATGTGATGCCAAATGTTTCCTTGACGGTTTTAAGAGAAAACTTGCTGTAGGCCATTTTTGGGAGGCTGGCTGTCCGCAATTTTGCTGGAGAGTTGGCAAATTGGGGCGCACTGGAAAAATTCTGCCCCACCCAAGCCACGATACGGTGACTGAGGCTAGCCCTGGGTTGTCCCGATTATGGCATTCCCTGACGATCGGCCCGGAGATGAGTGATAATTTACAAAAGTTTACAAATCCTGCGACTCATCCCCGATCGCCCTGTCCTATGACCCAATCCACCGCAACCGCTGCAAACCGCCCGATCGTGGTGATTGGGGCGGGAATTGGCGGCCTAACTACGGCGGCCCTGCTGGCGCGGCGGGGGCGATCGGTCAAGGTGTTTGACCTGGCGATCGTGCCGGGGGGCTGTGCGTCTACCTTTCGGCGGCGGGGCTTCACCTTTGAGGTGGGCGCGACCCAGGTGGCGGGGCTGGAGCCGGGCGGCATCCATCACCGGATTTTTGGTGAATTGGGCATCGAGTTGCCGGCCGCCCAGCCCTGCGATCCGGCTTGTGCGGTGTTTTTGCCGGGGGAAACGGAGCCAATTTCCGTGTGGCGCGACCCCGATCGCTGGCGGGCGGAACGATCTCGGCAATTTCCCGGTAGCGAACCTTTTTGGCGGCTGCTAGCAGATTTGTTTCGCTATAGCTGGGAGTTTCAGGCGGGCGATCCGGTGCTGCCGCCGGGCAATGCTTGGGATGTGGTGCAACTGCTGAAGGCGGTGAAACCCAGCACTTTGCTGACGGCTCCCCATGCCTTTTCGACGGTGGGCGACCTGTTGCAGCGGCTGGGCTTGGCGGGCGATCGCCGCTTGAAAACCTTTTTGGATATGCAACTGAAGCTCTATTCCCAGGTGGGGGCGGACGAAACGGCGCTGCTTTATGCGGCGACGGCGCTGGGGCTGTCCCAGGAACCCTTTGGGCTGTACCACCTGGAGGGCAGTATGCAGGTGTTGAGCGATCGCCTGTTGGAATCGTTAATCCGGGACGGTGGCCAGCTCCAAATGCGCCATCGGGTCGAGCGGATCATCACCGAAAACGGCGAAACCACGGGCGTGATGGTGCGGAACCTGAAAACCGATGAGACCTGGGTGGAACCGGCGGCGGCGGTGGTGGCCAATGTGCCGATTCAGAACTTAATTGAGATGGTGGACTGGCCGAGCGATCGCCCCTGGTTCGATCGCCTGGCCACGGACTTCTATCGATCGCGCGCCGAAAAACTGCCGGAACCCTCGGGCGCATTCGTGGTCTATTTGGGAGTCGATCGCGCGGCCCTACCCGCCGACTGCCCGCCCCACCTGCAATTTCTCTACGACTGGGACGGCCCCGTGGGCGAAAACAATTCGCTGTTTGTGTCCGTCAGCCGGGATGGCGATGGACGCGCCCCGGCCGGCATGGCAACGATCACCGCGTCCTCCTTTGTCGATCCGCAGCCCTGGTATCGTTGCCGCGATCGCTCCGAGTACGAAGCCCTCAAAACCCGCTACACGGAAGAGGCAATCGGCAAACTCGGGCGCTATTTCCAGCTCGATCCGGGGGCGATCGTCCATTGCGAAGCCGCCACCCCCCGCACCTTTGAAGACTTCACGGGCCGCAAATTTGGTTATGTGGGCGGTTTGGGAATGCGCGTTTCCACCTTTGGCCCCTTCGCGATCGGCAATCGCACGCCGGTTCCGGGCCTCTGGCTGGTGGGCGACTCCACCCACCCGGGCGAAGGCACAGCGGGTACGAGCTATTCCGCCCTCACCACCGTCCGCCAAATGACCGCCGCCGGGTTTTGATGCAGATTCTAGCTAGGGCGATCGCTCCAAAACTTCGTCAGTGACCTGAACCGATTGAAGAAACTCCATTAGCTCTTGAATCACTCTGGATTCACGCAAAATTGTAATATCTTGCTCAGTCAAATTATCGATCAACTGAGCAATATTCTTTATATCTTTGGATTGAGAAAACAACTGAGCCAAGACTTGCCCAGGCTGATAAATCGACTGATTCAGTGAATCTGGTGTAGCTATATAACCTAGCAAGCGCGTCAACATAGAAACATCATGGAAAAAGATGGCTTCAAAAGTTGGAATTGATGTAATAACCTTAACAGGTGTGTTGACAGCAAGACTTTTGAGGAGATCTCCAATCTCTTCCACTCGTTGCTGAATTTGCTTAGGTACTACCGAATCTGAATCAACCACGACCGCTACAGGAGACTGGCGGCGCACAATTAAAGAAAGAGCTAGAGACTTAAGAGCATATAGCCCACCGCCTTCTACAATCTCAACATTTTTGATTGATTCTAATGGTAGTACTTTCTTCAGTAATTGAACCTCAGTTCGTCCTTCGCAAACAATATAGGTTTTCATGGAATATCCCTCTCCCGAATATCGTAGGCAGGTAAACCGTCTTCCACACACACGCGATACTTCAGGACTAGCAGCTCACAGATCGACTCTCGTTCCAGTGCATACTGGATCTCCACTCCACTCCACAACAGAATAGTTTGAGGTAATGAAAAATATGATAAATGTCGAGATGGATCAGTAAATCCTGTTCTACTAAACACTAAGCCAAGAGTGCTTGCGGGGCGACGTAAAAGCGGATTTCTGAGCTTAGCAATGGGTGCAATATCAACATTCACCCGGTCTGCCAGATCTTTACTTTCTACTAAAATAGTTGGTGCGGGCTATATAGAAATGGGCGCTAAAACCAGCAGCCGACCAGCATTCCGGCCAGGAGCACAAACCCGATCGTCACGTTTTCCGCAAACATTTTGCCGTAGGCCGCGCGGGACAGTTGCCGATCGCTCAGGCGCAGATATTGCTGAACCCAAAGACCGATCGCCCCGAATAGGGTGAGCCAAAAACCAATGTTTAGCTCCAGGGCCAAAGCCGTGTAGGCCAACAGCAGCGCCGTACCCGCATAGAACGCCCCGATCGCCTGGGGAGCCAAATCGCCAAAGAAGAGGGCGCTGGAGTGGATGCCCAACCGGCGATCGTCCTCCCGATCGGCCAGGGCATAAACCGTATCAAAGCCCAGCGTCCAGAGCACCACCGCGCCCCACAGCAACCAGGCCGGCAAGTCCAAACTGGGCGGGTCGATCGCCGCGCTCCAAGGAATCAGCACCGCAAACCCCCAGGCGATCGCCAGCACCAATTGCGGAACTGGAAACACCCGCTTGGCCGCAGGATAGAGCGCAATCACCGGCACAGCCGCCACAGAAAGCAGCACGCTCAAGCCATTCAAAAAGGGCAACAGCCCGGCCGCACAAAGGGCCGCCACCAGCATCACCCCCACGCCCACTTTCACCGAGAGTGATCGGGCGGCCAGGGGCCGTTGTTTGGTGCGTTCTACCTTGGGGTCAATGTTGCGATCCCACAGGTCATTCACCACGCAACCGGCGGCACTGGTGGTGATTGTGCCCACCACCACCAGCAGCACCAACAGGGGATGGGGCCGGCCGTCACTGGCCAACACCAGGGCCCACAGGGCCGGAATCAGCAGAATCAGCCGCCCCGCCGGTTTGTCCCAGCGCAGCAACCGCACGATCGCCCGCCCTGTTTGCTGAAGGTTGCCCATGGGTGAATGTGGGGATGGGTGCGTTTAGGCAATTTCGATCGAGTAGTTTTCGATGGTGGGGTTGGCCAACAGGCGATCGCACATTTCATCCACTTGGCTGCGGGCCGCTTCTGGATCCGTCGCCGCCACGGTCAGCTCAATGTATTTGCCAATGCGGACAGAATCCACCCCTTCATAGCCCAACTGCTTCAGGCCGGACTGCACCGCCACACCGGCCGGATCGAGCACAGAGGGACGCAGGGTAACGTGGATTTTGGCGCGATATTGCTGGGTACTCACGGGGCTAGAAACCTCTGGGATGGCGACGATCGAGTTGGGGGAACCAAGGGTGATGCTAACTTTTGGGTTGGGATTGAGCAACCACGGCAATCCAACGATCAAGACACTATCTTAAAGCGAGGGGGGCCGGTTCCCGCAGCCAGGCTGCGGGAGTTCCCTCGGGAGCCAGATTCCGCCAGGAACCGGCTGAAAAACCTGATTGAATAGGAAAAGAACCACCCCGATCGAGCCAGCATTCTTCGGGGTCTGAGATCGCCATGAAACGACCCCTGACCCGAAACCAAGAGCGTGTTTTGCAGGTGCTGCAAACCATTGAAGGCGAAATTTCTGCCCAAGCGCTCTACATCAAACTGCGCGACGTGGGGCAAGGCATGGGGCTGGCCACGGTTTATCGGGCCCTGGAAACCCTGAAGCTGAACGGGGCGGTGCAGGTGCGAATGCTGGCCAGCGGTGAATCGCTCTACAGTTTTATCAAGAAAGATCGCCACCACTTGAACTGTATCCAATGTGGGCGATCACAACCGATTCATGAATGTCCCGTGCAGGATTTGACCCAGCGATTGAGCATGGAGCACCGGTTTCGGGTGTTTTATCACACGTTGGAGTTTTACGGCCTGTGCGATCGCTGTAGTGCGCGGGATGAGGGAACGGGCGATCGGGGTCATGGCGATTCGGCCAATGGCGATCGCACCAATCACCAAGAGAATCACCCAGAAAGTCACCCAGAACCAAACTTGCCTAAGGTGGATTGTGCCTGCCATCCCACTTCCTTGGCAGACTCATCTAGCTCGGTGCAACTCAGTTCTTTGGGCGATCGCTTCGATCTGGGGGCCGGCTCAGCGGGAGGCTGAGCGGATCCCGAAAAAGGGCTTTTACTTTTGGGCACAGTCGGAATTAGTTCGATATTAATTCGATGCGTTTTGGGCCAGAAAAGCCGTCAGCTCTCCAGCGTTGGGTAGGGCAGATTGGGCCCCCGATCGGGTGGTTGTGAGTGCGCCCGCCGCCGCTGCTCGCCGCACGGCCACCGAGAGGGGTTGTCCCGCCACCAAGGCCGCCGCCAGCGCTCCATTAAACCCATCACCCGCCGCCACAGAGTCGATCGCCCTGACTGGGAAGGCCGGTTGCCAAAAACAATCCGTCGGCCCAGCCACCCAAGCCCCTTGCTCGCCCAGGGTCACAATGGCCCCCTTGGCTCCCAACTCCTGGAGCCTGGTAGCCGCGCGGGCCGCATCCTCGGGGGTTTGCACCGGGAAGCCCACCAGTTGGGCCGCTTCCGTGGCGTTGGGAGTGATCCAATCGATCGCGGCCCAAAGTTCCGGGGGGAGGTGCTCGGGAGCCGGGGCCGGATCCAAAAGAACGATCGCCCCGGCCGCTTGACCCGCTTGGGCCGCAGCCACCACGGCCGCCAAGGGTACTTCCAGTTGCAATAACAGGGCGATCGGGCGCGGCGCACTGCCCAAGGAGCGCTGGAGGCGATCAACCTCAGCACCGCCCACCGCCTGGTTAGCCCCGGGCAGCACGATGATTTGGTTTTGGCCCAGGCCATCCACTGCAATCCAGGCCTGGCCCGTGGGAGCCAAGGAATCGATCGCCACCCGGCTGACATCAACGCCGCTGGTTTGCAGATCTTGCAACAGGATTTCCCCGATCGCGTCTTCACCCACGCGGCCAATCAGAGCCGTGGCCGCTCCCAACTTGGCCGCCGCAACGGCCTGATTCGCCCCTTTGCCGCCGCTGGCCTCCCCGATCGCCCCAGCCAAGACCGTTTCTCCCGGTTGTGGCAACTTGGCCACCGCCACCGTGCGATCGGCATTAATGCTGCCCAAAACCCAAACCTGTGCCATAGTCTGCCCCCCGATCGATAATAGGGAACTCCCGTGGGCGAATTCCCCAGATTTGGGGCCAGTTTACGGCTGGACTCGGGTTCCATACACATCCAACTCCACCGGCCCCGCCACAGCTCCAATGCCCGTTGCCGTCCAAGCCGCTTGCATGGCTTCACCCACGGCCGCCGCCTTGTCTCGGTGGGCCAAGGCCAGCAGGGTTGGGCCCGCTCCGCTAATCACCAACTCATAGGCTCCCGCCTCGATCGCCGCCTGCCGTACCGCCTCAAAGCCGGGAATTAGGGTCATGCGATAGGGTTGGTGAATCCGATCCTGCATGGCAGTGGTTAGCCAATCGCCGCGCCCTTCGTTGATGCCCCGCAACAAGAGACCTAAGTGAGCCGCATTGAAAATGGCATCGGCCCGGGAATAGCTGGGGGGCAACACGCTGCGAGCCGCTTCGGTGGATAGCTCAAAGTTGGGAACTGCGATCACCGGTTGAATTGAGGAATGCCAAGGCACTTCGCATTGGGTCCAAATCCCTTCGCGATCGGCCGCCAAACGACAGCCCCCCAACAGGGCCGGCACGATGTTATCGGGATGGCCTTCCGTTTCGATCGCCAGGGCCAACACCTGGGCCGGCGACAGCGCCCCCCCTAACAAATAGTTTGCTCCGGCAATGCCCGCCGCGATCGCCGTGGCCGAGCTGCCCAATCCCCGGGCCAAGGGCACACCCAAGCCAATCTCAATCCGCACCGGGTAAGGCGTTTCCTGCGCCAGTTCAAACACCTTGGCGTAGGAGCGATAAACCAGGTTGGTTTCATCCCGCGAGACGCGATCCGCCTCCGTGCCGGTGGGAATAATTTCTAAGCCCGACTCAATTCGGGTGAAGCGAAATTCGTTGTACAACGCCAACGAAGCCCCCAAACAGTCGAAGCCGGGGCCCAAGTTGGCGGTGGTGGCAGGAACGGTGACGGTAACGGCGTTCAAGGAGGTCATGGCTAAAGAATGGCAATCGGCGGGCGGCGATCGCGGCTGCGGTCGATCGCGCCCAGAGCCACTACACTTTACAGCCGGTTTAGCCACAGGGCCCGCAGCCCCGCCGCTGTGGCCCCTTGGTAGTCATCCTCCAAGCTGTCGCCAATGTGCCAAGCGGCCGCCGGTTCACAGCCATGCTGGGCCAGGGCCGCAACAAACACGGCGCGATCGGGCTTGGCGGCTCCCACCTCCGTCGAGAGGGTGAAACTCTTGAAATAGCGCGTCAAATCCAACGCATCCAACACGCGATAAAGCCGCGTATCAAAATTGGAGAGAATTCCCAGCTCAATGCCCAACCGCTGCCACTTGGCTAAGGTGTCATGCACTTCCGGATACACATACCAAGGGGCCGCCGTGGCAAAGCGATCGTAAAGCGCTGCGAAATAGGCCGCGAAATCCGGAATTTCGGAAAATAATCCCGCTTGCGTAAACGTTTGTTCTGCCAGACTTTCCCACCATTGATATTCCAGATGGGGTAATTGATCGCGATCAACCCCTGGAAAAACACAAGGATCCGCCGCCTTAAAGCAATCATAAAAGGCTTGATTTAAGGCTTGATCATCGAGTTGCAACCCAAAGAGTTGATTTGCCATTTGAGCATATTGCTGACCCACACTTTCCGCCACGCCAAATAGCGTGCCTACGGCATCGAGAAAAATCACTTGAGGATAGTTTTTTTGATTCATGAGCTGCACGACATCTTGAATGAATTCTCAGTCTAAGTTGTTTGATTGGGGATTATTTGATTGGGCGCTGCTCGATTGAATACTGCTCGATCGCGCCGCTGGCACAAAAACCTTCAGTTGGGCCGGCAGCACTCGAAATTCAGCGGGCGTGGTGGTCGATAGCTCCCCATCGGTGTTGATGGACTTGGGGCGACTGGTGATGATTTTTAGGGATGTGGCCTCGATCGTCCGTACATTCACGCAATCATTGAGGCGACCGGCGTGCATTGCAGGCAAAAGCGGCAACATTTGCCACCAATGGGCAATTTCCAGACTGTATAAATCGAGCCGTTGATCATCAATGGAAGCATCCCAAGCCACGCTTAAGCCACCACCATAATAGCGACCGTTACCCACCGCAATTTGCACCGTTTTGACTGTCAGCAGTTCACCATTCACTTCAATTTTTGCGGTAAAAGGACGCGATTTCCAAAGGGCTTGGATTGCAGTGATCGCGTAGGCAAACACACCCCATCGCTTTTTGATTTCACCGCTCAATTGGCGAGTGATGCTGACACTTAACCCCAGGCTGGCCACATTGAAAAAATAGCGATCGTTCACTTGCCCCACATCGATCGCCTTGGTTACCCCTTGGGCCACCACCGCGCAGGCCTGTTTCAAGTCCGCCGGAATTGCCAACGTGCGTGCCAGGTCGTTGGCGGTTCCCAGGGGCAAAATGCCGAGGGGCAACCGGGTTTCGATCAAGGCTGGCAGGGCCGCATTCAGGGTTCCGTCACCACCGCCAATAATCACACAATCGATCCGGCTGGCATATTGCCGAATCAGATCGCGAAAATCGCTCGATCGCTTGGTGCTGCGAAAAATTAGCTCGAACCCCATTTCATCCAAAATGGCGATCGCCCGGCCGAGCAGTTGCCGCCCTCGGCGCGATTTGGAATTCACTAGCAGCAAGGCCCGCTGAGGAGCAACGGAGTCCATAATGCACCCGCGATCTAAAAAGGAAAACGGTTTCTAACGGTTTCTATTGTGCCATTGCCGTCCCCACTGTTTGGACAGGGCGATCGCGATGGGGCATTTTTTGTGAAGCAAGGGCCGCTAAACTCCTAGGCTAAAACTGGAGAATCGATCGATTCACATCCCTTGCGCGATCGCGCCCAGCAACTCCATGGAACCCAGAAGTGTTGAATCTAAACACAAAACTTCATATTCTAGGCAACAAGAGTTTCTGGCAGTAAATCATAGCTCCAATGACTGATTGAGCCATAGCGACCGAGTACAACTTGCAAATATCGCAATTTATCTAGTAGC
>NZ_JACJSP010000027.1 GCF_014698235.1 Limnothrix sp. FACHB-406
GCTACTAGATAAATTGCGATATTTGCAAGTTGTACTCGGTCGCTATGGCTCAATCAGTCATTGGAGCTATGATTTACTGCCAGAAACTCTTGTTGCCTAGAATATGAAGTTTTGTGTTTAGATTCAACACTTCTGATAGTCATGATTTTTTAAAAACCTTAATTTGACTGGAATCTTGATCTATTTCACTATTTATTGATCATGTTAATTAGTGCTCGATCAGCGATCGCCCTGGCTGGCTTGGGGCTGCTTCTAGGAGGCTGCTCCAAACTCGATACGGAAAAAATTTCTGCTCAAATTCAGCAGGAATTACTCAACGCTAAAGTACCGGTCAACCAGTTGCGTTGCCCGGCGAATTTAACCCCTCGGACGGGGCAAACTTTTGAATGTGTGGGCAAGTTGGAACCGGAGGGCAATTTCTTTGTGGCTGTGACCCAAGTGGACGATCGCGCCACCATTCGTTGGGAAGTGATTAATTCTTGGCGACTGCTGGATTTAGGCTCCTTGCAGACTGATCTACAAACAGCCTTGGCAGCCCAAGAGGCCACCAGTGGCCCCAGCAACAGCCTGAAAATTGACTGTGGACAACCCTATCGAGTGGTTTCACCAGGCGATCGCTTTGAATGCCAAGTGATTGGGGCGGGCCAGGTGCGATCGATCACGGTGGATGTGCGCGATCAGGGGCAAATCACCTGGCAAACGCCCCCGCCTGCCCTGACGGCTCAACGGCCCAGCAACCCACCAGCCCAGGCGATCGCCCCCGAAACCAGTTCCACCCCCGCCAGCACCGATCCCGCCACCGCCACCACACCGGCCGCCCCGCGTTCCGCTCCGGCGGCTGCCCCAGCTCCCGGCCCAGCCAAGGATGCGACCGGCTGGACAGAATTAGCCGACTAACCGGCCTGGGTTGACCTGGGGAGATTCCGGCGCTTAATGACCAACCCAAATCACTTCGGGGCCGTCTTCGTCATCTTCCCAGTCTTCGTCCTCGTCAAAGTCCTCATCATCAAACTCAACCCCATCACCGCGCAGGGGGCGATCGAGCAGGGTGGGCAACTCCAAAACAACGGGGCCCAACTGATCCAGCCAATCCCAAACCCGCTGCAACAGCCCATCCAAGTTATGGCGGGTGGCGGCAGATACCTTCAGGATCGGTTCCGGGTGGTGGGGTTGCAGCTCCTCGATCAGGGTATCTACCCAATCGGCATCCACCGCGTCTACTTTGTTAATGGCTAGGATTTGCGGGCGATCGGTCAGGCCGCGCCCATAGGCCTGTAGCTCGTTTTGAATCGTGTGATAGGCCGCGATCGGGTCTTCTCCGGTCGCATCCACCAAGTGCAACAGCAGCCGCGTCCGTTCAATGTGCCGCAGAAACTCATGACCCAGGCCCAAGCCCTCATGGGCCCCTTCAATCAAACCGGGAATGTCCGCAAATACCGTGCCATCGCCCGTGGGCCGGCGCACCACACCCAAGTTCGGCACGAGGGTGGTGAAGGGGTAGTCGGCAATTTTCGGCTTGGCCGCCGAGAGCGCAGAAATCATTGTGGACTTGCCCGCATTCGGCAGCCCCACGATCCCCACCTCCGCCAGCAGCTTCAGCTCCAAATACAGCCGAAATTCTTCGCCGGGTAACCCAGGCAGGGCCAGTTCCGGTGCGCGGTTTCGGTTGCTCAAAAAATGGGCATTCCCGAGGCCGCCCTTGCCCCCTTTGGCGATGCAAATCCGCTGGCCGGGTTGCACCAAATCGGCCACCAAAACCCGGGTGTTGGCATCATAAACCGCTGTTCCGCAGGGCACTTCCACCACCAAATCTTCGCCGCTGCGGCCGGTGCAATTGTTGGGGCCGCCGCGCATTCCGTCTTGGGCCTTGAAGCGAGCGTTGTAGCGAAAGTCCAATAGGGTTTGCAGGCGATCGGTGGCGACAAAGTAAACGGAGCCGCCCCGACCCCCGTTACCGCCAGCGGGGCCCCCGGCGGGCACATATTTTTCCCGACGAAAGGCAACGATGCCGTCGCCCCCGTTGCCAGCTTGGACGACGATTTCTGAATGATCAATAAATTGCATGAAATAGTGGCGCGAAATGATGGGAAAGCAGCATTGGGGAAGTCCAGCAACCCTAGCCGGGGATCGCAGATGATCCGGGAGATGAAGGCTCGCGATCGAGCTAGCGGTGGCTTTGGGTTGGGCGGAGATCCCCGATCGCCCCCAGAACCCACCTAGCAGTAGGGGGTGATGTCTTCACCACAGTCGTCTGCCAAGTAGGAGAGAGCACGAAATCGCAACCCCATGAGCTGGTCGTAGAGTGGGTTGAGCTTGCACATGGGGGGAATGTGGGCCAGCTTGCGCCCAAAAACGACCACATCCCGCTCGAAGGGGCATTGGGCGGGGATCATTTTACAGAGAAAGTGCGCAACTTTGGGATTGTGAATTTCCAAACCATCGAGCCAATGGCGCACGGGGTTGAGCACATCGCCCCGGTGTGGGTCGGGGTGGGTCTGAATCGGCTCGGCGCAATTGAGGGTTTGTTGTAGAGCTTCAAAGGCGGGAATTTTGCGGCCAAGGGCGGTGCTGAACTGCCGAATGAGCTGATCTTCGGAGTCGGAGTAAATGCCGTCAGCGATCGCCACCATCACGGCGGTGCGCAGGAAGTTATCTGCGTGGTGGGGGTCGTCTCCGAGTTCGGCGGCCAGTTCTTCGGGGGTGAGGGGTTCGAGGATGGCTTCGGGGTCGAGGGTTTCGTGGGTGAGGGAGGTGATGATTTCCCGTTCTTCATCATCAAGGTGACCATCGGCCCAAGCAACGGTGGTCAGGCCTCGCAACCACAGCAGGGTACGAACGCGATCGGATGGTTCTGCCACAAGAGTCATAAAAACTGACACCTAATCGCAACTTTGTGTCTCAATCCCTTTGTGTCTTGATCAATATCCTAAGAGGGGCGATCGCGCCCTGGCCCGCAGTACCTACTTCTCTTAACAACTGATCTTTGAACAACGGATCACAACTGTTTTAACAACTGAATCTGGCTGGTGAATCTGGCCGATGAATTGGGCTGATCGGTTGAAACTATTGGGCGGCTGGCGGGGGTGGCTCCGGCTCAGTGCGCGAATCTGAGTGAATTTCCGAAACTTTACTGACCAGGAATACGAGCCGGAATGGCTGACCCATATCTTTTTCCAGAAATTCTTCGAGCAATTGGGCTTGAAAGGGCGAAATGCTCTCGGCCGATTGAACGGTGAGGCGAACTTCTGGTGGGCTGGCCAGCCAGTTAACGCTGCTGTCAATGAGCTTCACGCGCCGGAAAGTGAGGGTTCGATCGAGCAGGGCTTGGCGCAAGCTGGCTTCTAGCCGGGCCTGGCGCACCAGTTCGGAAAAGCTGTAGGTCAACGGCACGGCTAACAGTAGGGTCATGCCGATGATCGCGGTCATGCCGTGGCGGCCGGTTTTCAAGGGCAGTTCCCCCAAAACCCAGAAGGTTAGTGCCGCCGCCAAGGCAATGCCACAGAGGTTTGTCAACAGCAGTAGGGCGGCCCCTTGGGCCAACAGACCATAGCCCTGGGAAATGGCGAGGCCAACGGTACAGGCGGGCGGCATCAGGGCCACGGCGATCGCGGTTCCTGCCACGGTTCCCGAAACCTTGGGCTGCACCATGGCATAGGCGCTGACCGCTCCGGCCACGAGGGCCACGCCTAAATCCAACAGGTTGGGATTTCCCCGGGCCAGCACTTCACTGCCAAAGGCGGGAATGCCTGCCAACCAGCCAACCAAGGCAGACAGCCCGATCGCCAGAAACACACCACAACTGAGCGACCCAAAACCCCGCCGAAACAGAGACCAATCGCCCGCCACAACGCTCCAGGCGATCGCCCGAATGGGCAACATCAGGGGCGCGATGATCATGGCCCCAATGATGACGGCGACGCTGTTGGCCAACAGTCCAAAGGAGGCAATCAAACAGGCCGCGAGGACTTGGGTGAGATAGGGGCGATCGATCCGCGCATCTTCCCAGAGCATGTGATTGAGCTGGGTCGATCGCTCCGGTGACAAGCGCTGCCACTGAATCAGCCGCTGACGGGCGGCCTTGCCCCATTGCCAAAGGTCAGACCGGCTAGCCTGACACCCCCCTTGCCTGATCCACCCCGACTTGTGCTGCTTTTGCGCCATGAACTGGCTCCTGATTGCTGGACTGCTGTGGGATTGGGCAGGCTCCATTATCGATCGCGCCCGCAGGAGGTTGACGGCGCGATCGGTGCGGCGCGATCGGGGGGGATGGAGAGGATTTGGATGCCCAATCCGCGTCGGCTGTTGATTGGCAGCGATTGGGGGCATGGAGGGGCGATCGGAACTGTCATCGGAACTGCCAATCGATCCCAAGCTCAGGGCATGGTTGGGGTAATCTTTAAAGAGGATGCAAAAAAATTTCATGTTTCTTTAGCTTCCAGGGATCACGATTCAGGTCTGAATTCCTTACCCTGTGGAATTGACCCGCTGGAATTGCCCCTGTGACGTTGGGCGAACAGACCGCCTAGCGCCATCGCCGCCAATTGCCTCTCACTTGCCACCCGCCTGGGGTTAAACCATGGCCCTCGACTTGCCCGATCGCACCACAACGGACGCTTCACCCGCACCCATGCCACCGACCCCGATCGATGACGAAATCCTTGATCTGGATGACGAAGCCCTTGACCCTGGAGATGACCTGTGGCTCCCGGGAACTGCTTGGCTGAGCGGCCCCCGGGGGTTGTTGGTGGGCCTGGGGGCGGGGGTGTTGGTCAGTTTGGGGGTGAGCTTTGCCCTGGGAGGCCGCAATCCCCAAGCGCAACCCGCCGTGGCCCAACAGCCCGCGACGGCCACCGCGCCCCCGGCGACCGGCAGCGAACAGCCGGTGACCATTGCCACCGCAGAATTGGCCCAAGTGAGCCGAACGATCGAAGCCAGCGGCACGATCGAGGCCCGTGAGCTAGTGCCCGTGCAACCGCCGGGTACTGGGCTAAAGGTGCTGCAAATTTTGGCCGATGAGGGGCAAGTGGTGCAGCAGGGGCAAACCCTAGCCATCGTCGATGATTCCTTGTTGCGCACCCAGTTGGGTCAAGCCCGCGCCCAGGCCTTGGAAGAGGAAGCGGCCCTGGCAAAGTTGCGCAGTGGGTTCCGGCCGGAGGAAATTGCCCAGGCCCGCGAGGCGGCCCGCCAGGCAGCAGCGGGGGTCGATCGCGCCAGAGCTGACCTGGCCCTTTCAAAGTTGCGAGTCGATCGCAACCAATCCCTGGCCAATGAGGGGGCAATCTCGCGCGATCGCTTGGATGAAGTGATTACCCGGGCCCGGGGCGACGAGGCGGCCCTCGAACAGGCCCAAGCCCGCTTTGCGGAAACCCAGCAGCGCTACCGCCAGTTAGCCACCGGTAACCGCCGAGAAGACATTACCCAAGCAGAAGCCCGCTTTTTGCAGGCGCGTGGCCGGGTGCGCCAAATCATGGAGCAACTCAAAAACTCGCGAGTCTTGGCTCCCGCGCCGGGGGTGATTGTGAAGCGGGAAACCACCGTGGGCAATGTGACGGCCAATACGCCGCTCTTCCAAATTGCAGCGGTGGGCAAGCTGGAACTGCATTTGAAAGTTCCCGAAACCCAACTCCGGGGTATTCAGCCGGGGCAACCGGTGCAGGCGATCGTGGATGCCACCCGGCAGGTGATTAACGGTCGGGTGCGCGAAATTGACCCCACGATCGACCCCCAATCTCGTCTGGCCACGGTCAAGGTGGAGCTGCAATCCTCGCCGGGACTGCGCACGGGGATGTTTTTGCGGGCCGCCGTGGGGGTTTCCATGGGGCGCGGCTTGGCGATTCCGGCCAAAGCGGTGTTGCCACAGCCGGATGGCACAGCGATCGCCTATCGCTTGAACCCCGACAACACAGTTAGTGCCCAGCGCGTTGAAGTGGGCAAGGTGCTCCCCGATGGGCGGGTGGAAGTGCGCAGCGGTTTGCAAGCGGGCCAAGGAGTCGTGGTCAAGGGTGGGCCCTACCTGAAAGATGGCGATCGGGTGCGTGTGATGCCCAATTAAATGCCCGTTAATGCCCGTTGATGCTTGTTGATTAGTTGATCAAATGCCCGTTGATTAGCTGAATCAATTGATCAAATGCCTGTCGATCAATTGCCCGTTGATCAAATGCCCGTTGTATCGATGTTTTCAGATGCCTAATGCCGTCACTTCGGACGAACGGATTTTTGACCGATGAGTAACTTCAACCTGTCCGCTGGTTCGATTCGGAAACCGATCCCCACGATTTTGGCCTGTTTGGTGGCGGCCATCTTGGGGGTTGCCTCCTTTTTGAATTTGGGCATCGACCAAAGCCCAAATATCGATGTACCGGCGGTATCCGTCACGGTGATTCAACCCGGCGCGGGGCCCGTGGAACTGGAAACCGAGGTGACTAAAAAGGTGGAGGATGCGATCGCCGCCTTGGGCAACATTGACCAGATGACCTCCACGGTGACCGATGGGCGATCGTTCACGCTGGTCAACTTTGTGCTGGGAACCGATGCCAACCAGGCCACCAATGATGTGCGCAATGCCATCTCCCAGATTCGATCGAGCCTGCCCGCTTCGGTGGATGAGCCGTTGGTCGATCGGGTGGAATTCAGCGGCGGGGCGATCATGACCTACGCCTTGTCGGGCGAGGGAAAATCCGTTGAAGAATTGAGCGATTTGGTCGATCGCACCATTGCCCGGGAATTGCTGTCCGTGTCCGGTGTGGCCCAGGTGGAGCGATTGGGGGGCGTGAGTCGGGCAATTCGGATTGATTTGGATCCGGGGCGACTGTCAGCCTATGGGATTACGGCCACCCAGGTGAATGACCAGGTGCGATCGCTCAATGCCAACTTCCCTGGCGGCCAGGTGGACGTGGGCGGCAGCCAGCAAACGATCCGCACCTTGGGCAGCGCCCGCACCCTCAGCCAACTGCAAAACTACCGAGTTACCCTGCCCAATGGCGGCACGATTCCCCTCGCGAGCCTGGGCCGTGTCAGCGACAGTTTCACGGAACCCAAGGAAGCGGCCTTTTTGAATGGGGAGCCGGCCGTGGCCTTTTCCGTGCTCCGCAGCACCGGCAGCACCCTGGTGACCGTGGAAGAAAATGTCACCAAAGCGGTGGCGGAACTGCAAAAGCGCTTGCCTAATCTCAAATTTGATTTGATTTTTAGCGACGCGGATCCGATTCGGATGACCTATCGATCGACCGTTGAGGAGCTAATTTCTTCCTGCATTCTCACCACGATCGTCGTAGGCATCTTCCTGCGCAACGTTCGTTACACGCTGATTGCGGGGGCGGCTCTGCCGTTGTCGATCATCCCAACCTTTGCGGTGATGCAAATGCTGGGCTACACGCTCAACAGCATGACCCTGCTGGCCTTGGCCCTGGCGATCGGGAACTTGATCGATGACGCGGTGTGCGTGGTGGAGGATGTCGATCGGCACTTGAACATGGGCAAATCGCCCCGACAGGCGGCCTTGGATGCGTCGTCGGAATTGGGCTTTTCCCTGCTGGCCACCGCCGGAACCCTGATCGGCGTGTTCTTGCCGGTGGCTTTCATGGGTGGCATTCCGGGGCAATTTTTCCAGCCCTTTGGGGTCACGGTGGCCGTGTCCACGGTCTTTTCCACCACCGTTGCCTGTACCGTCACCCCCATGATGAGCGCCTACTTGCTGAAACCCAAGGCCAACCTGGAGCTGGTGGCAGAGGCGCAATCGACCGAAACCCAACCGGGCCCCTATCGCCGGGTGCTGGTTTGGGCCCTGCGGCATCGGGTCGCCACCTTGATGATCGCGATCGCCTTTTTCATCGCCAGTTTGCAGTTAGTGCCCTTCATTCCTAAAGGCTTGTTTAGCAGTGGTGACACGGGCCTCAGCACCGTGGAAATTGAACTGCCACCGGGCACGCCTCTCGAAGAAACCGTGGAAGTCATGAGCCGTACCTACGGCCTGCTGAAAGCAAATCCAGCGGTCGATCGGGTGTTGTTTGCCGCTCGCCAAAACAACCTGGCCACGGGGTATGTGAACCTGAAACCCGAAGACCAACGCAGCGTTACCCAGCGGCAATTTGAGCAACAGATGCGGGAACAGTTCAAGTCGATCGCCGGGGCCCGGGTCACCTTCCAAAGCTTGCAAAGCCGAGGCGGCACTAGCAAAGATCTGCGGATTGTGCTCAAGAGTGAAAATCCGGAACTGCTGACCAAAACCGCCGCTGACTTGGAGCGACAAATGCGCGGCCTGTCCGGTTTGGTGGAAGTCACCTCCAGCGCCAGCCTAGTGAAGCCAGAAGTGGCCATCATTCCCGATGTGCAACGGGCAACGGACTTGGGCGTTTCGGTTCAGGCCATTTCCCGCACCGCCACCCTGGCCACGATCGGGGATAACGAATCGAGCTTGGCTAAGTTCAACCTGAGCGATCGGCAAATCCCGATTTGGGTAAAAATTGCCCCTCAATTCCGCAGCAACATCGAAACCCTCGAAAATTTGCGGGTTCCCGGTCGCAACGGAGCCATGATTCCCCTCACCAGCGTGGCGGATATTCAGCTCATCAGCGGGCCCGCCCAAATTAATCGCTACAACCGATCGCGCCAGGTCACCCTAGATGCCAATCTGCAAGGCATCTCCCTGGGCACGGCCTTGGAACAGATTCGCGCCCTGCCGGCCATGAACCCCTTGCCCCCCGGCATTGAAGAAGAACCGGCCGGCGATGCCAAAATCATGCGCGATATTTTCAGCCGGTTTTTGTCCGCGTTGGGGTTGGGCGTGCTCTCGATCTACGGGGTGTTGGTGCTGCTCTATAACAGCTTCCTTTACCCGATCGGGATTTTGGCGGCCCTGCCGTTGGCCACGGGCGGCACTTTCCTAGGCCTGTTGGTGATGCAAAAGGAACTGGGTCTCTTTGCCCTGATTGGGATTGTGTTGCTAATGGGGCTGGTCACCAAAAACGCGATTCTGCTGGTGGACTTTGCCCTCGAAGCGGAACGCCACGGACTTCCCCAATCGAAAGCCGTGATTGAATCCGGTGTGGCCCGCCTGCGCCCCATTTTGATGACCTCCGTGTCAACGGTGGTGGGGCTGTTTCCTCTGGCCTTGGGTTTGGGAGCCGGAGCCGAAGAGCGCAGCCCCATGGCCGTGGCTGTGATTGGCGGGTTCACCACTTCAACCCTGCTGACGCTGCTGGTGGTGCCTGTGTTGTTTACCTATGTGGACAATATCCAGCATTGGTTCAAGCAACTGGTGGGGATTGAGCCGCGTCGCCGCCGTCGATCGACCGTTCGCAAAGTTCTGGAGTCGTGATCTCCGCCACAGGAACGCCCCCTAAGAACGGCATACAATCAGATCAGAACCGGCGAATCTAAGCCTGGGGGTGTCTTGATGTTGGTCATGCTCCTGAACAGTGGCTTGTTGACCCCTAAAGATGTTTGCCAAGGTTGCCTGTGGGCCGATCGCACGGGTAATCCGCGTTGGCAGAATGGTCATCTCTCCTGTGCCCATGCGGTGCGGCCTGCCGCCGACAACCAACCCGCTTGCTATGAGTGTGAGATGGGTTTTCTCCTAGCGGATGTTTGCAGCCACTCGGGTTAAGTCTTTAGCTGCGCGATTTTCAGTGACCTGTGGATGGCGGGTGTGGCAATTAGGTTGCCCATGCCCGCCTCTTGTTATTAGATTTCCTATCAAACTTTCTATCAAACTTCCTATCAAATTTCCAAAGCAATTTCACCAATAGCCCAATCCTGTAGCTAAATCGATCGACCCAATGGGGTGACTGCATGAGGCGGCTGAACTGAGATCAGAAGCTCCATTAAACGAGGATGCTTTGGTTGAGTGAGGTTTCCATTCGCCTTGATGGGAATGATGCGACTTGTTAGCGAATTTCCTGGCGAATTCTGTTCAGATATTTCATCAAGATAGGTTAAGAAATCGTGATTTAAACTTGGGTTAAACTTCAGATCTCGATCGAGTCTAATCGGCTGGTTGCTCCGTTTCATGGATAATTTCTCAATTAGCCGGTAATTGGCCGATAATTAGCCGGAGAGTGTGCTGGTTGCCCCAAGAAGCCACGGTAAAAATGGGAAAGAACCGGTTAAGAATCGATCGATGCGAGAAATTAAGTAATTTTTGATCGCTTTTTGTTGTTTTAATGGCTTCTTCAAAAACGCATCAATCGACACTTTTCATCGGAAAATCTTGCTAATTTAGGAAAATTCGGCCGCTAAACAACCCAAGAGAATTTGTTTAGACTTCCACCGCCCAAGCAAGTATTTACAAATTTTACAAAAATCGCACTATTTTGCTCGGCATTCCTTAAGAAAACCGATCGCTCCCTCAATTCATCTGGGAACTGACGCTAGGCTAGATTTGTGATTCGATCTTGCCCCCGCTGTGGCCACCCATGCTCGACCCCCACGGGCGATCGGGGATGGAAATCACGGAATGGCGATCGGGTCATTATTTTCCCTTCTCTTTTGGCATGAATTCCCCGAAGGATTGGTGCTTTTGGCTAACCCTTCCGTGGCTTCTGCACCGGATCTAGCGCTACCAGCTCACGACTTAATTGCTTTCCTTTGCCTTAACCAACCCATTAGCCGCATCAAGCTAGCCTAATCAAATTCAACCGCGCCCAATGAAGTTGGCTGTTTTGAATTGGCTGCCCTGAATTAATTCCTTTGAATTGGCTGTCCTGAATCTACCCGCATCAGCTCAATGCTTCTGAGGTTCAGTCTTTGCCAAAGGAAGCTCGCCTGATCCAGTTTTCTGAACATTTTTGAACATTTGAGATAACCAATCACCCGCTTGATCGCTGCAAGGTTGTTGCCATGGCAGCGCTGTAAGGGGTTGCTTTGTGCTGCCTTGGCACAACGGCACAGCATTGGTTGAGAGTCATGAAAGTGAGTGGAACTATGGCTATTGCAACTAAGCCTGATCAAGATCAGCCGGTCAGTCAACCCTCTGGTGCTGTCTCTGCGAATGCCCCAATGAGTCAATCTGGATCGGCTGGGTCGGCTGGATCAAAGGCTTCTGGATCGAAGGGTTCTAAAACTGCAAGGGCAACTGATTCTTCGGCGGTTGATAAACGGTTCAAGGCGTTGGATTTGGTGATGAAACGCCAACAATATCGCCAAGATGCTTTGATTGAAGTTCTGCACCGGGCCCAAGAAATCTTTGGTTATTTAGAGGAAAAAACGCTGTTGCATGTGGCTCGATCGCTCCAATTACCTGCGAGCCATGTGTTGGGTGTCGCCACGTTTTATCACCTCTTTTCCCTCAAGCCCAGCGGTGAACATACCTGTGTGGTTTGTTTGGGAACCGCTTGCTATGTCAAGGGGAGCGGCGATGTGCTGAATGCTTTGGAAAAACACACCGGTATTCAGTCGGGAGCCACCACCAGCGACGGCAAAGTTTCGTTGGTGACGGCCCGTTGCATCGGAGCCTGCGGCATTGCGCCAGCGGTGGTGTTTGACGGGCAAGTGGCGGCGCAGGTGACCACAGAACAGGCGATCGCCCGCATTGATCAGTGGCGTGGTGATGCATGAATCGTTGGGTTGCGAATCGTGGTTACCTGTGGCCTGCCCGCAGCCTGCCCATGATTCGCCCTGAATGACCTACTCGAAATGACGTGCATTATCCGTTAATTTGCCGTCCCGTTTGTCGCCCCGTTTTCCCCAATCTGCTGACCAAGCTGCCTGAGGAGTCCGAATCCATGGATGGTCATGAACTGCTCGATCTCGCGGAACAATGTGCCCAGGCGAAAAAGCCCATTCGTGTACATTGCTGCACTTCCACGGGCTGCCAAGCGGCTCGATCGCTCGAAGTTAAAAAAGCCCTTGAAAAACGGGTTCAGGATTGCCAACTAGCCGATCGCGTGGAAGTGGTTGGCGTGGGTTGCATGGGGTTTTGTGGCCAGGGGCCGATGGTGGAATTGGACTCCACCGATCCCCAGGTAACAACCACCCATTACGAAAAGGTGACCCCGGCACAGGCCCCCTCAATTATTGACACCATTCAAGGGGGCAAAACCGATGCCCTACAGGGCAATTCGCAACACCCATTTTTTGCGAAGCAGTTGCTGATTGTGCGGAACCACAGCGGCAAAGTTGACCCGGAACGCATTGAAGAATCGATCGCCCTTGGTGCTTATCAAGCCCTCCACCATGCCCTGTTTGAACTCACCCCAGAAGCGGTCGTTCAAGAAATCTCGAAATCGGGCCTGCGGGGCCGAGGCGGTGCGGGCTATCCCACAGGGTTGAAGTGGGCCACGGTGGCCAAAATGCCCCCCGGCCAGAAGTATGTGATTTGTAATGGAGATGAAGGAGATCCAGGCGCATTCATGGATCGCAGCGTTCTGGAGAGCGATCCCCACCGGATCCTAGAAGGCATGGCGATCGCAGGCTATGCCGTGGGAGCTGACCAAGGATTTATCTATGTGCGAGCGGAATATCCCCTAGCGATTCATCGCCTGCAAAAGGCCATTCAACAGGCCAAGCAAAAGGGATTTTTAGGGAGCCAAATTTTTGGTTCGGGTTTTGATTTCAAGGTGGATATTCGGGTGGGGGCTGGGGCCTTTGTTTGTGGCGAAGAAACGGCCCTGATTGCTTCTGTGGAAGGCAAGCGCGGCACTCCCCGTCCCCGGCCGCCCTACCCGGCCATTTCGGGCCTCTGGCAAGCGCCCACCCTGATCAACAACGTGGAAACCTTCGCCAACATTGCCCCGATCATTCGCAAGGGTGCGGATTGGTTTGCGGGCATTGGCACGGAAACCAGCAAGGGCACCAAGATCTTTTCCTTGACCGGCAAGGTTTGCAACACCGGCCTCATTGAAGTGCCGATGGGCATTAGCTTGCGAACGATCGTGGAAGAAATGGGCGGCGGTGTTTCCGAAGGGCAGGTGAAAGCAGTCCAAACGGGCGGTCCCTCGGGCGGCTGCATCCCCAGCAGCTATCTGGACACGCCTGTGGATTACGAGTCCTTGGCGGCTTTGGGGTCAATGATGGGATCCGGCGGCATGGTGGTGATGGATGACAAAACCAGCATGGTGGAGGTGGCGCGGTTCTATATGGAATTTTGCCGCAGTGAGTCTTGTGGGCGCTGTGTGCCTTGCCGGACGGGCACGGTTCAACTCCATGATTTGCTGACCAAGCTGGTGGAAGGTCGGGGCACGGCCTTTGATCTGGCGCAAATGGAAAGCCTTTGTCAGGTGGTGCGCCACACCAGCCTTTGCGGGTTGGGCATGTCGGCTCCGAATCCGATCGTGAGCACGTTGCGCTATTTCCCGGAGGAATATCAAGCCCTGTTGCAGCCCGATCGCTGGCGAATTCCGGCGACGGTTTCTTGAGGGGGATGCATCAGGTTGAACCTAATCATTAAACCCAGTGGTTGAACCTAATCATTAAACCCAGTGGTTGAACCTAATTACTGATCTTTTGCTGATTTTTTGCTGATCTTCTTGGGCTGATCGAAGCAAGCAATTTCATGGGACTGAAGGGATTTAACGTATGGCTGTCGTAACGCTGACAATTGATGGGGTGGCGGTCGCCGCTGAAGCAAAAGCCAGTATTTTGCAGGCGGCGCGATCGGCTGGCATTGCCATTCCCACCCTGTGCCATTTGGAAGGGGTTTCGGATGTGGGAGGCTGTCGTCTTTGTGTGGTGGAAGTGGCGGGAATTAACAAACTATTGCCCGCCTGTGTGACCCAAGTGGCCGAGGGCATGGCGGTGCAAACCAACACGCCCACGTTGCAGTCCTACCGCCGAACCTTGGTGGAATTGCTCTTTGCAGAAGGCAACCATGTTTGTTCCGTTTGCGTGGCCAATAATCACTGTGAATTGCAGGATATGGCCACCACGGTGGGGATGGATCATAGCCATTTTGCCTACCAATTTCCCAAGCGGGATGTGGATGTTTCCCATGAAAAATTCGGACTCGATCGCAACCGTTGTATCTACTGCACCCGCTGCATTCGAGTGTGCGACGAAATTGAAGGAGCCAGGGTTTGGGATATTGCGTTCCGGGGCGAACGGGTCAAATTAATTGCCGGTTTGGATCAGCCCTGGGGTGATGTGGATGCTTGCACATCCTGCGGTAAATGCGTGGATGCTTGCCCCACGGGTGCTTTGTTTAAGAAAGGATCAACGGTTGCGGAAATGACGCGCGATCGCGATCGCCTGCAATTTTTGCAATCCGCTAGGGAGGAACACCAATGGACACGCTAACCAATCCCGCTCAAGGGGCTGCGGTGGCCACGGAAGGAGCCGATCGCCCCAAATTACGCTTTGCAACCGTTTGGTTAGGGGGCTGTTCCGGTTGTCACATGTCCTTTTTGGACTTAGATGAGTGGCTGTTTGAGCTGGCGAAATACGCGGAGGTGGTGTTTAGCCCCGTGGGCAGCGATGCCAAGATTTTTCCCGATCAGGTGGATATTTGCCTGGCAGAAGGAGCCGTTGCCAATGAGGAAAATTTGGAATTTATCCAAAAGGTGCGATCGCGCAGCAAGCTGTTAATTTCTTTTGGCGATTGTGCGGTGAATGGCAATGTAACCGCCATGCGTAATCCGAGCGCCACCGTTGAAGAAATTCTCGATCGTTGCTATCTGGAATTGGCGGATTTATCGCCGCAATATCCTCGAGAGCCGGGCATTGTGCCGCCCTTGATTAAACAGGCCTTGCCCGTCCATCAAGTGGTTCCTGTGGATGTGTTTTTGCCCGGTTGTCCGCCCTCGGCTGCCCAAATTCAAAGCGCCCTGGAGTCACTTTTTACTGGTGAAGCCCAAACAGCCAATCTGAAATTTGGTTAGGGACAGGGGGCAGCAATGGCAGGCGATCGACGGCGGCAACCATGGCGACTTTGGCTTTCGAGGGGACTCTTGATCGGGGCGATCGGGCTGATCTTATCCCTCTGGAGCTTAGGAGTTAGGGCCAACTCCCCCAGCACCTGTCAATACAAAGAGCGCCCCCTATTTGGCAAGGTGCAAATTGTTGAATCCTTTCCCGATTTTACGGTGCAGGTTGTTGAAGCATTCCCCGATTTGAAAGTGCAAATCGTCAACGCATTTCCCGATCGGTGTGGTGAGTGGCAATTTGTCAATGCTTTCCCCGACTTCAAAATCAAATTTGTGACGGCATTTCCTGACCTCAAAATTCAGTTTGTCACCAGCTTCCCGGGCTTAACCTAAGCGTAACCCCAGTGAAGTAGGGCTGACATTAGCAGAAATTAGCCATTGAAAATGGGCAAATTGGACTGCGGTAATCCTCTGAAATCATGCGAGCATTATGAGTTCCAAACTGGTTATTGATCCGGTCACCCGCATTGAAGGTCATGCCAAAATCTCCCTGTTTTTGGATGATGCGGGAAAGGTTGAAGATGCCCACTTTCATGTGGTTGAATTTCGCGGATTTGAAAAATTTTGCGAAGGACGACCCATGTGGGAAATGGCGGGAATTACCTCCCGCATCTGTGGCATTTGCCCCGTGAGCCACTTGTTAGCCTCTGCAAAAACCGGCGACAAAATTTTGGCCGTGCGCGTCCCGATCGCGGGTGAAAAGTTGCGGCGGATGATGAACCTGGGGCAAATTTTGCAATCCCATGCCCTCAGCTTTTTCCATCTCAGCAGCCCCGATTTTCTGTTGGGTTGGGACAGTGACCCAGGCCAACGCAATGTTTTTGGATTAATGGCGGCGAATCCGGACTTGGCACGGGCGGGGATTCGGTTGCGGCAGTTTGGCCAAACGGTGATTGAGCTGTTGGGAGCGCGCAAAATCCATGCGGCTTGGCCGGTTCCTGGCGGGGTTCGCTATCCCTTGTCCGATGAAGGAAAAGCTTGGATTCAAGACCGATTGCCGGAATCACGAGCCACAATTTTAAGCGCGATCGAACTATTTGAATCGTGGCTTGATGCCCATCCGGTGGAAGTCGATGTGTTTGGTAAATTTCCATCGCTCTTCATGAGTTTGGTGGGTGATGATGGACGTTGGGAGCATTACGGCGGTCATCTGCGCATCATTGACAGTGAAGGGCAAATTGTCGCTGATCGCCTTTCGGAAGATGACTATCAATCCTTCATTGGCGAAGCCGTTGAACCCTGGTCTTATCTGAAGTTTCCCTACTACAAACCCTTGGGTTATCCCGATGGTGTGTATCGCGTGGGGCCCCTGGCTCGGTTGAATATTTGTGACTTCATTGGCACGCCAGAAGCCGATCGGGCCCTGGAGCGATTTAGACAGCGGGCCGGTGGGCGAGTGGCCACTTCTTCGTTTTTCTATCACTACGCTCGATTGATTGAAATTTTGGCCTGTGTTGAGGCGATCGAACAGTTAGTGAATGATCCTGATGTGCAGTCGCCTCGGGTGCGGGCGGAAGCCGGCATTAATGAACTGAATGGCGTTGGTGTGAGCGAAGCACCTCGGGGCACGTTGTTTCATCATTACCAAGTGGATGAAAACGGCTTAATCCAATCGGTGAATCTGATCATTGCCACGGGTCAAAATAACTTGGCGATGAATCGCACCATCAAACAAATTGCTCAACATTATGTTGAAGGCAGTAGCGATGGATCGATTCCAGAGGGAATTTTGAATCGGGTTGAAGCGGGAATTCGAGCCTTTGATCCTTGCTTGAGTTGTTCAACCCATGCGGTGGGGCAAATGCCGCTGAAACTAGATGTGTTCAATGCCGATCGGGTACTGATTCAGACCCTGGAGCGGTCTTCCTAGTAGCGTGGCTGCCTTAATTCGTTGGGTTAAATTACATGGCTGTTACCGTCACCAAATCGTTAGGCAGCAAGGGGCTTAAGCCCCTTGTTACCACGACTGGCTCCGCAACTTCGACTCAATGTATTAAGCCTGTCATGCTACTAGGAATTGCAGGTGAAAAATTGAGTTTTGACTGATGGTATTAACTACCGGACAGGATCAACTCCCGATCGATGGGTGAGCAACCCCTTGAACTCAATGACCAAATGACTCAGTTGAAACAGTTCAGTGGTATTGACCAGAATTTCGTTAGTTTTTGAGGTGCGATCGCCCTATGGTTACCCATCTTCCATCCCCGATCTTGGTGATTGGTTATGGCAATACTCTCCGCAGTGATGACGGTGTGGGGCCAGCGGTCGTCCAAGCCATTTCCCAATGGCAAAATTCACAACTTCAAACCCTCATTTGTCATCAATTAACCCCGGAGTTAGCCGATTTGATCGCGGGAGCTGGCTTGGTAATTTTTGTTGATGCCTTAGACTGCAATGCCCTGAAAATGTCTGCACCCAAAACCCAACTGCGATCGCTAGATTTGGGAATTCGCCCACCCACCCCGGCTTCCGCCACGGTCACCGCTGAAAATCCAGAAACTCCAAGTCTTTTGGGCCATTTCTATCAACCGGAAAGTCTGTTGCACATGACGAAATGGCTCTATGGCCATGTGCCCCCGGCTTGGTTAATTGCAGTGCCTGCGGTGTCCTTTGAGTTGGGCTGCGAATTTTCTGAAATTGCCATTCAAGGAATGCAACGGGCGCTGGTTGTCATTCAAACCCTGATTGACGAGGTACAAGGCATGACGACTCATTCTCCCTCGCTTCATCTGCCTAGTGAATCGCTGAAATTACCCGTCCAAATCTAAATCAATTGCCCGCTGTTCTTCTTTGTGCCTTTTGCTGGAGTGATGACCATGAAACGCCACCAAACCATGACCCTCGACGGTAACGAAGCCGTTGCCAAAATTGCCTACAGTCTCAGTGAACTAATTGTTATTTACCCCATTACGCCCGCTTCGCCCATGGGGGAATGGTCTGATGCTTGGGCAGCCCAAAACAAACCCAATCTTTGGGGATCTGTGCCGAGCGTGGTGGAAATGCAGAGCGAAGCCGGAGCGGCGGGCACGCTGCATGGGGCGCTCCAGGCGGGATCCCTGGCCACAACATTCACGGCTTCCCAAGGGTTGCTGTTGATGATTCCCAACATGTACAAAATTGCTGGGGAATTGACCGGTGCGACCTTGCATGTGGCTGCCCGATCGCTCGCGGCCCAAGGGTTGTCAATTTTTGGGGATCACAGTGATGTGATGGCCACGCGGGGCACGGGTTGGGCGCTATTGTGTTCGGCTTCGGTGCAAGAAGCCCATGATTTCGCTGCAATTTCCCACATTGCGGCCTTGAAATCTCGAGTGCCATTTCTGCACTTTTTTGATGGCTTTCGGACTTCCCACGAAATTCAAAAAATTGTTCCCGTGGATGAAGATCATTTGCGAGCAATGATCCCCGAAGCGGCGATTTTGGAGCACCGCGATCGCGCCCTCACTCCCGATCGCCCGGTGATGCGTGGCACGGCCCAAAATCCCGATGTTTACTTCCAAGGCCGGGAAACCGTTAACCCGTTTTATCTTGCCTGTTCGGAAATTGTGAAATCCGTGATGGCGGAATTTGGCAACCTGACGGGACGGGTTTATCAGCCCTTTGAATATGTGGGTGATCCGGAAGCGGAATCCGTGGCGATTCTGATGGGTTCCGGTTGCGAAACCGTTGAAGAAACGGTGCAAGCCCTGAATCAACAGGGACAGAAATTGGGAGTCTTGAAAGTTCGTTTATATCGTCCTTGGAGCGCGGCGGATTTCCTCACCGTATTGCCCACCAGCACCAAACGCATTGCCGTGCTTGATCGCACCAAAGAACCCGGCGCATTGGGCGAACCGCTTTATTTGGATGTGGTGGCAACGGTTCAACAATCGGCGCAACACCAGGCGGTCAAAACCATGATCGGCGGGCGCTATGGATTGTCTTCCAAGGAATTCACACCGGCCATGGTGAAGGCGGTGTTTGAAAATCTGCAATCGCCGGAACCCAAGAATGGATTCACGGTAGGAATTGTTGATGATGTGAGCTTCACGTCTCTGGACTTCGACCCCAACTTTGCTTTGCCGGGCGATCGCACCTTTGCGGCCATTTTCTATGGCTTGGGGGCTGATGGAACCGTGGGAGCCAACAAAAACACGATCGAAATTATTGGCGACAGCACCGATCAATATGCCCAAGGCTATTTCGTCTATGACTCCAAGAAGTCGGGGGCGATGACCGTTTCCCACCTGCGCTTTGGGGCTGACCCCATTCGGGCCCCTTACCTAATTGAAGGTGCGAAGTTCATTGGCTGTCACCAGTGGATGTTCCTGGAACGCTACGAAATTTTAGACAAGGCCCTGGATGGCGCAACGGTGCTGATCAATGCGGCCTATCCGGCGGAGGAAATTTGGGATCATTTGCCGCTAGAAGCCCAAGAAATCATCATTCGGAAGCAACTGAAACTTTGGGCGATTGATGCCTATAAAGTGGCTCGCGAGAGTGGCACGGGCGGTCACATTAATATTCCAATGCAGGTTTGCTTCTTCACCTTGACGGGGGTGTTGCCCCAGGAAGAAGCCCTCAATCAAATTCGGGCGGCGATTCAAAAAACCTACGGCAAAAAAGGGAGCGCCGTGGTGAATATGAACCTGCGGGCGGTGGATAATACCCTGTCGAATTTGCAAGAGGTGCCGATTCGATCGGCCCAATCCACCTTGCACCGGTTGCCCATGGTGTCCGATCGCGCGCCGGATTTTGTGCGCAATGTGCAGGCGGCGATGATGGCTCGGGAGGGCGATCGACTGCCGGTGAGCGCCTTGCCCTGCGATGGCACTTATCCCACGGGCACGTCCCAATGGGAAAAACGCAACATTGCCCAGCAACTGCCTGAATGGGATCCAGAGGTTTGCGTGCAGTGTGGTAAGTGCATCGCCATTTGTCCCCATGCCACCATTCGCGGCAAATCCTACGATCCGGCCGCTTTGGGAGATGCGCCGGCCGGGTTCCGGGTGGCCGACACGCGCGACCCGGACTTCAAGGGCGAAAAATTCACCATTCAGGTGGCTCCGGAAGACTGCACCGGCTGCGGTCTTTGTGTGGAAATTTGCCCCGCGAAGGATCGCAAGCGCCCCTCGCGCAAGGCGCTGAATTGGGTGAACCCCAACGAGGTACGCGACGCAGAGCGGACGAATTGGGACTTTTTCTTGGGGCTGCCAAATCCCGATCGCGCCAAATTACATCCCGATCGGCTGCGTCAACAGCAATGGCAAGAGCCACTCTTTGAATTCTCAGGAGCCTGTGCCGGTTGCGGCGAAACGCCCTACCTGAAGTTGGTGTCCCAATTGTTTGGCGATCGGGCATTGATTGCCAACGCCACCGGTTGCTCCTCGATCTATGGCGGCAACTTGCCCACCACCCCTTGGACTAAAAATGCCGATGGCCGCGGCCCCGCCTGGGCAAACAGCCTGTTTGAGGACAACGCGGAATTTGGCCTTGGGTTCCGCCTGTCCGTGAATCAGCAAGCCAACTTTGCCAGCGAGCTGCTGAAGCGGTTGGCTGGGGAGCTGGGTGACAGCACGGTTCAAGACCTGTTGCAGGCGGAACAGCGCACCGAAGCGGAAATTTGGGAACAGCGCGATCGGGTGGCCAGCCTAAAAACGCGCCTCCCCGAGATCAATCACCCCGATGCTCGGCGGTTGCTGGCCGTGGCAGACTACCTCGTCAAGAAATCCGTCTGGATTGTGGGGGGTGACGGTTGGGCCTATGACATTGGCTTTGGTGGCTTGGATCATGTCCTGGCCAGCGGCCAAAACGTCAATGTGTTGGTTTTGGATACGGAAGTCTATTCCAACACGGGGGGGCAAGCTTCAAAATCAACGCCCCGGGGCGCGGTGGCTAAGTTTGCCGCTGGTGGTAAGCCCGCCGCCAAGAAAGATCTCGGGGCGATCGCCATGACCTACGGCAACATCTACGTGGCCAGCGTGGCCATGGGGGCCCGTGATGAACATACCCTGCGGGCTTTTCTGGAGGCAGAGGCCTACGACGGCCCCTCGCTGATTTTGGCCTATAGCCACTGCATCGCCCACGGCATTGACATGAGCAAGGGCACGACTCACCAGAAAGCTGCGGTGGATAGCGGTCGTTGGTTCCTCTATCGCTATAACCCGGATCTGGTGGCCCAGGGCAAAAATCCGCTGCATTTGGATTCGCCCGCGCCGAAGATGCCTGTGGCGGCGGCCATGGATATGGAAACCCGCTTCAAGATGTTGAGCAAGACCAACCCGGCCGCCGCGCAACAGTTGGCCCAACAGGCGCAGGCGGACATTAACCACCGCTGGCGGTTCTATCAATACCTGGCGGCCCAGTCGATCGGGCAGCCCCCAGCAGCCGATCGCCCCAGCCCAACGCCGCCAGGGGATGCTGCCTCTTCCTCGGAACCCAAGCCGGTGTCCTAGGCCCCGTTCCTGAAATCTCCTGACTGAAATCCCCTGACTGAAGTTTTGGATGGGCCGATCGGGCGATCGGCTCACCCCTCCACAGTTCTCTTCGCCCCTAGCCTCCCCACCTAGCGCCCTAATCTAGCGCCCTAATCTATGGATCTGCACACCACCTATCTGGGTCTCACCCTTCGATCGCCCCTGGTACCTTCGGCCGCTGCTCCGCTCGCCAGTTCCCTCGATCACCTGCGTCGCTTAGAAGATGCCGGAGCGGGGGCGATCGTCTTGCCCTCCCTATTTGAAGAACAACTGGTGCAAGACAGCTTTGAGCTGCACCACCATCTCAGCCATGGGCGCGACAGCTATCCCGAAGCCCTCACCTACTTTCCTGAGCCGGAAGCCTTCCGCCTTGGCCCCGAGCATTATCTCGACCACATTCGCACCGCCAAAGCCGCCCTCAGCATTCCGATCATTGCCAGCCTCAATGGCTATTCCCCCGGTGGTTGGGTGGAATATGCCCGATCGATCCAGGAAGCCGGGGCCGACGCGATCGAACTAAACCTTTACTTTGTCCCCAGCGACCCGGACATTTCCGGCCTGGATATTGAGCAATCGTTCCTCACCACCCTGCGGGCCGTCAAAGCCGAAGTGAGCATTCCGGTTGCGATCAAAATCAGCCCCTACTTCAGCAGCCTGGCCAACATGGCCCAGCGCTTTGACGAAGCCGGAGCCGATGCCTTGGTGCTGTTCAATCGGTTTATGCAGCCCGACATCGACCCGATCGAGCTGGAGGTGCGTCCCGTTCCCTATCTCAGTTCGGCCAACGATTTGCGGCTGCCCCTGCGCTGGATTGCACTGCTCTATGGCCGGTTAGAGACGGATTTGGCGGCCACAGGTGGGGTGCAACATGGGGCCGATGTGGTGAAATTGCTGATGGCTGGGGCCAAGATTACCCAGGTTTGTTCCGTGCTGCTGCGCCATGGTCTGGAGCATTTGCGCGTTCTGGAGCGAGAACTGGTGGCCTGGCTAGAGGCTCAGGAATATAACTCCGTTGAGGAATTGCGAGGAGTGATGAGCCAAGTCCATTGCCCTGACCCCAGCGCCTACGAACGGGCCCAATACCTGAAGACGCTGCAATCTTTCCGGGTGGATGCGGGCCACGGGTTGATTCTCGATCCACCCATTCACAGCGGCTTCTTGCCTTCCTGAGATCGAACAAGCCTGGGGCGGGGATTAGCACACCCACCCCAGGCACACCGGGTTTCGGGCCGATCGCCTCGCTAGAGTAACCCAGCCAAGTGCAGCGGCCCGCGGCCGCTAATCAACTCCAACGCCAGCGCCAGGAAGCCCAGCATGGCCAAGCGACCATTCCACACTTCCGCCGCCGTGGTCAGTCCCCATTCCCAACGCTCTTGGGGATAGATCTTGGCCTTGTCGGGCGGGTGCAAGGTTTGGGCCAGGGTCATGCCCTTGCCATCTAGGGTTTCGATCGCCAGGTTGGCCAAATCCTCAATGAAACCCGGATGGACATTCAGGGCGGGCACGCGGTGGAAATTATGAATCCCCGCTTCTTCGGCCACTTCCCGATATTCCATGTCAATTTCTTCAAGGGTTTCGATGTGCTCAGACACGAAACTAATCGGCACTACCACCAGGGTTTTCACCCCTTGGGCGGCCAGTTCCTTGATCGCATCGTCCGTGTAGGGCTGCAACCACTCGATCGGGCCCACCCGGCTTTGATAGGCCAGGGTATGTTGGTTGGGCCGATTCAGGGTGCGAATAATCCGCGCTACGCAGTCTTCAATTTCTTGCTGGTAGGGGTCGCCCGCCTCGGTCACGTAGCTGACAGGCACACCGTGGGCACTAAAGAAAATGTGGGCGCTGTTGGGATCTTCACAGCGATCGAGTTCCGTGGCAATCAAATCCGCCATGGCCCGCAGATAACCGGGGCGATCGTACCAAGACTGCACCACGCGATGGTCGATCGTTTGCAGGGTTTGATCCTTTTCCATCAGCCGCTCAATCAGGCGGAAGCTGGAGCCGCTGGTGCTAATTGAAAATTGCGGATAAAGCGGCAAAATTGCCAAGTTATCTATGCCATCCCGCTTGATCTGATCGAGTGCTTCTTCGGTGAAGGGATACCAATAGCGCATTCCAATGTAAATCTTGGCATCGCGGCCCCGTTCCCGCAGCTTGCCTTCCAGGGCGCGGGCCTGGTCTTCGGTGATTTGCCGCAGGGGTGAGCCGCCACCAATTTGCTTGTAGCCCTCTTGGGATTTGGAAGCCCGCAGGGTGGAGATCAGCCAGGCCAGGGGCTTTTGCAGAATTGGGCTGGGCAACCGGATAATTTCGGGATCGGAAAATAGGTTAAACAGGAAGGGCCGCACGTCTTCCAGCTTTTCCGGCCCCCCTAGGTTGAGCAATAAGACCCCATCTCGACCCATAACCTTTTGCTTCCCGTTCCGCTGTTGGTGTTTCTTTTCAGATTCTTAACTGATATTAACAATATCTTGAGGTTTGCGCTGACGGGCGATCGCCCCATCATCTGAACCTGGCAAGGGAACCCGGCAAGGGACTTCGCAACTGTCTGAAACACAGAATCCTCAAGGCGTTCGGTCATCGACCCTAATTTGATGAAGGGCCGTCTGACGGACGATTGCTATTGTCAATAATGTTTTAAGGATGCTTTGTGGCTACGATTCTACGGGATTTGAGTTATCGCTACCAGTGGCTATACGACAACATTTCGCGGGTGGCGGCCCTGGCGGTGGGCGGTGAGGGGCGCTTTCGTCAACTAGCGTTACAAAACTTCGATTGGCAACCGGAAACCCGGGTGCTGGATCTCTGTTGCGGTTGGGGGCAAACAACGGCGCTGTTGGTGGAGCGATCGAACTGCGTGACCGGGTTGGATGCTTCGCCCAAGGCCCTGGCCCGGGCCCGATCGGCCGTGCCCCAAGCTACCTATGTGGAAGCTTTTGCGGAAGCCATGCCCTTTCCGGACGGTAGCTTTGAGGTGGTTCACAGCAGCGCCGCCATGCATGAAATGGAGGCTGAACAGCTCCGCCAAATTTTTCAGGAAGTCCATCGGGTGCTGGTTCCGGGGGGCTGGTTTCTGTTTTCCGATTTCCATGCCCCCTCCAACCCGCTGTTTTGGCCGGGGGTGGCTGCGTTCTTCTGGCTGTTTGAAACGGAAACGGCTTGGGAATTTGTGCAAACAGATGTGCCGGGCTTGCTGGAGTCGATCGGGTTTTGTGATGTGTCTCAAGCGTTTTATGCGGGTGGCTCGGTGCAAGTGCTGCGGGCTAAGCGTGCTGCGGGCTAAGCGCCCCGATTGGGCTGAGCCTTGCGAGTTGCTCATGCGATCAATTCCCGTGCGATCAATTTCCAGATGATCAATTTCCAGACGATCAATCCCCACACCGGCTGGCCCAGCGTGGGGATTGATGAGCAATGGGTTGGTTTAGGTCGCCAAACGGTAGCCCGATCGCCGATCAAGCCCTTGAGATTCTGTTTCCTGCGGCTTGTTTAAAAGCCTGAAATTGGAGCTTGAAATGAGAGCCGGAAATTAGAGCCTAAACGGTGAAATCCAACCCCGCAGGAAGTAGAACACGCTTTGCAGGTATTCCGTCACCACCTTGGTGCTGACCGTGAGGCCTTCGGAGTTGGGAATCAGATCCGGAATGGAGAAATAGCGCCAGGGGATGGGGGTGATGTCCGGGGCATCGTAGGGCAGGGTGTAAAAGTCTGCCGGTTGCGGCACAACCCGGAAACCAACGGACTCGAACGCCAGGGTCGATCGCCGCATTTCGATCGCGGAGGTGACCAAGGCAATGCGTGCCCCCTGGGGGTTGGAACCAAACTCATCGCGCACATCCAGGGCGCTGTTGCGCACGTTCACCACTTCCCGCTTCTGGGCAATTTCGCTGCGGGGAATCACGATCGCGCTGGCTGGCACGCCCATTTCCTGTAACAACACGCTGATGTCAGACGATTCCGCCGCCCGGCAGCGCGTGGCCGTGCCGTCTGGGTTCCGACAGTCGCTGCTCACCGGTCGCCAGTAAGCGTTCAGCTCCGGCCGGAACCCCGCGCTCACAATAATTCGATTGGCCCGGCCAGCGCGATACAGTTGTGCCGCCAATGTGATTCGATCGCCGCTTTCGGTCAGCTCAATGCGCTGTTGACCAATCCCCGCCACACGGGTTGTGCCATTCCCCAGCAGCACGATCGCCTCAACGGATCCCCGATCGCCATAGCCCTGCATGGACACGGCTTCGCGCTCCAGTTGCCCCGCCAGCAAAAACCCGATTGCTGGGGTGCTAAACAGCAGCAACACCGAAAACGCCCAAGCCGCCACCCCATTGGTCGTGAACTTGCCCGGCCCTTCGCGCAGCACCCAGCGCGAGAGCAACAGCAGCGACAGACCCAGAGGAGTCAGAAGCAGGGACAGAAGGCTGCCCACCGATTCTGAGGTGCGGCCACCGGGGTTCATAAACGCGATCGTCAGCAGTGCCGCGATCGTGACAATGCCAAAGCCGGTGTAGTAGGCCACCGGGATGAACTTGACCTGAAACAGGAAGTACCAGAGCAGCCAGCCGATAAACAGCCAAATTAAGATAAAGGTCAGGGTCTCAAACATTCCAAATCACCCACGTCGGCGATCGACCTACCGGTTAGTTTTAACCGCAAGTTTTAGGGCAATGGTAGAGGAATTTTGCCGCTTTGAAACCAGAAGCCTAACCCCCAGCGCTTTTTGAGCGATCGACTGCTGACCGTAAACGCCCCTCACCCATTGCTGACTTTAGAAATTCCTTAACAATTTCCTGGATCCAACGGATTGCCCCGATCGCCCCGTGGCCCCGTCCGGTGGCCGCCTGGTGGGCCGATCGACGACGGGAGCAACCCCAGGTTGGGGCCTGTGGCTGGGTCTGCGTCGTTTTGCCTGGGGCTGTTGTCTTCCTCCTGCGTGCCTGTTGCTCAGCGCCTCAAACCGGTGAACGGTTCGATCGACCATCGCTAATCATGCTTAGCCTGAATTGCTACACCAAGATTTCTGTGCTCAGCTCATGCAACAAATGCAGCAATGTAATCAATGAACTTGGCAATCAATGAACTTAACGCACTGATCATTAGCTAAATTGTGAACCCCCTAAAGGCTGAATAGTGGTTAAATTTCGATTTGTTCTAGAATTCAATAAATCTTTAAAAGACTCTGCTTAATCTATTCTTGACGCTGCCGAATCGTGGTGTTATACCAAATTCGGCTGGGTTAATTTCTTGATCAATTAAGCGGATGATCTAAGTTAACCATCGAATTGTTGCTCACTCTTCAAAAAATGGATCCTGCGAATTGGGTCATTTATGAAGCAAAATCTCTGGGCTATCTTCTGAATGAAAACAACGAGCTACTCTGAGTTTTGATGGAGTGACAACAGCTTGATGGAACCTTCATCTTGGTTGATGTAAAGTCAACCTACGATCAGTCACAATTTGCAAACTGGTTGCTCGCAAATTGTTGATGCCTTGTGATTACCCTTGATCAAATTATTCTCCACTGAGAAAAAATATGTCTGGAATTCGCGACGTTGACGGCGACCCCAGTGGCACTTGGGCAGACTTGAGCTGGTCTGATCTCAGCAGCGAAGAGCAGTCCCTCTGGGGTGAGTTGGGATGGGATGAGTCGAGCTGGGAAGAAGATACGGATCCCCCAGCCAGTGATGATGAATATTGGGAAGACTTGAGCGCTGGTCAGCAAGCGGCTTTGACGAAGCTTGGCTATACCCAGGCCCTTTGGGACGAGGAATAAAGGCTGCCTGAAATTTGCTCCCCCAAAGCTTTTTCACTGAAAGCGCACTGAAGATTACGAAAACAAGGGGTTAATGCTCCTTGTTTTTTATTTTATTTCTATTTCTTGTTTTGCGATTTTGCTTCATCTATTAGATCGCTTGTATCAATTTCTTGTTTTGCGATTTTGCTTTATCTATTAGCTCTCTTGTGTCAATTTCTTGTTTTACGATTTTGCTTTATCTATTAGCTCTCTTGCATCAATCACGATTCTTATCCCAAGTCGTTTATCATAAATTGTCATCTCACAGGCACTATTTTCAAGCACTAGTAGGGTGGGCAGTGCCCACCTCATAATTGCTTCATGGCATCTGTGATATGGCGTGCCAATCGTTCTAGGTCAAGGCTGTATTTTCAAATTTGCCAAATTCACCAAATTGATTTAACTGGATATTAGAATTTTGGGGCCTCTGGGTTGTGCTGTTTGCCCTCAAGGCTGGCTGGGTTTTCCCAGGGGCAGGGCCTGTTGAGGTTGGTTAACTGGCCCGATCGGGAAAGCCGATCAGCAAACAGCAATTCAAGTTTCAATCAATTGCAGTTACTGGATTGCTGCGACGATCCATGGGAAGCACTATTGGGGAAAAACTCGCCTAGCAGGTGACATCCGAAAGACCGGCTCATGGTGACTTTTCCTGAGCAAGGTCTGGCCGATGCTGAATGAGTAGTAATCGAAAACGGTGATTGAAGACAGCAATTGAAGGCTTCAAGACTGCTGCTTTTTGATTTCCCACAGCTAATGACCGATCGAGTTTGTCTATGTCTCCTGTTGCTTTGCGTTGGCGTTTGGTTCTGCCCTTGGGATTGGGTCTGTTAATGGGGGCTGTTGGGGAACTGGGGCAGCCGTCGATCGCCCAGGCCAATCCCCGATCAACCCCCGTGCTCAACACCAGCAATCAGTTACCCCCATCGGTGCGATCGCGCATCTTGGCAGTGGCGGCCCGGGATTTGGGTCAAGCGCCTGGGAACCTGACCATTCGCGAAGCTACCCGCGCCACTTGGTCAGACAGTTGCTTGGGTTTGGGTGGGCCAGCGGAACTCTGTGCCCAAATGCAAGTCCCGGGTTGGGCCGTTGAAGTGAGCGAGCGTCAATCCTGGGGGCCGCCCAGTTGGTTTTATCGCGCTGACCAAGCGGGTCAGATCATTCGCCAAGCGGTGGGTTCCCGATCGCTCACGCCAGAAGTGGAACAACGGTTGCTGCGACAGGCGGAACGATCGCTGAAGTTGCCGTCTCGATCGCTCACGGTCACAGCCCTGAAACGCAGAACCTGGGATGGCTGCATGGGGGTTTATGACGCGCCGCTCACGGCCTGCACCATGATTGCGATCGATGGTTGGCAAGCCATTTTGAATCAGGGCGATCGGTCCTTTGTGTTTCACCTCGATCGCGCGGCCAACCTCGTGCGCTACAACCAAGCCGCCAGCAACGGCACAACCGCTATTGCTCCCATGACCAGCGACCTCCCCACCCTCGGCAATGGGGAGCGATTCCAGATGCACATCACTGGCGGGATTGCCGGTCGCCAGGAACGTTGGACTTTGATGGAAGATGGGCGATTGCTGCGGCGCATCAACAATCAAGCGCCGGAGTTGGTGGGTCAACTGTCTGCCAATCAGCGAACGGAATTGGAACAGGCTCTGGATAACAGCATGTTGTCCAATAGACCTCTTGCACGAATCAAATTGGATGTGTTGCCTGGTAGTTGAGCAACCCGGCCAGCAGATGAAGCCTCAAGCCAAAACGGCGACGACGATTGCGA